>CAJXRW010000331.1 GCA_913060525.1 uncultured Gammaproteobacteria bacterium | reverse complement strand
CACAGAGTAGATCGTCGGCAGCGTCAGATGTGTATAAGAGACAGATTATAGACCATCGTAAGATTCTTGTGTTCTTAGTCATATATTTGGTATGTTAAATACCTATAATAATTTTTGGAAAAATAATGGATATTATTAATTCGAATAACCCAGATAAAGATATAGAACTTAACAAGGCAACTGCCTGTTTCTTAAATAATTATGTAAATATATCAATTACAGGAAAAGATGCTCAGGTATTTTTACAAGGTCAACTTTCTTGTGATTTAAATGAAATTACAAATACTGGCGTAGGTATTGGCTGTTATTGTAATATCAAAGGTAGAGTTTTGGCTTATTTTGATATTTTCAGAATCAACGATGGATATTTAATAAACCTACCTAACAGCATTACTGAAAAATTAATATCTGCTTTAAAAAAATATGCTATATTTTCTAAAGTTAAAATTGAACTAGAAAATAATTTATCCACTATTGCTATATTTGGCGCAAATAAAAACATTGTTGAACATATCAAAAATGAAGTTACAGATATACATCAACTGGAACAACCAAAAAATGCTTATAAATTAATTACAACGATTAAGAGTCTTGCAAACCTAAAAGTATTATTTAACAACCTTGGGATAAATAATTACGGTGACGATATATGGACATATTTTCTGATAAAGAACCATGTTCCTGAAATATCAGAGCAACAATCTGAACAATATCTACCTGCAGAACTTAACCTGGACAAGACAAAAGCCATCAGCTTTACCAAGGGCTGCTTCATGGGTCAAGAAGTTATAGCCAGGATGAAATATATTGGCACAATGAAAAAATCTCTCAAACTACTCACTATCACCCGTTGCGATACTGCAACTATAAAAAACAAAATAACAGCACTTGGTAAAACTGTAGGTGAAATAGTCAATTTAGTCAGAACTAGCGAGAATTCTTACTTGGCCTTAGTGTTAATAAATAATGAGGTAGTAAAAAATAATATAGAACTTGAATTAGATGGCTTGGTAAGTGCAAAAATAGCTATCAATTAAGATTTTGCATCTGGCTCTGGTGAAATACCTGATGAATTATCACTTACCTTTCCATCTTCAACAACTTCTTTACTTGTTCCGCCTTTAGTGTCTTTATTTTTTTTACTCTTTTTATCAACATAGCTTACTCTCCAATCTCCAGGCTCCCTGACAGGTTTTCTTTGCATAAGATCATCTATTTGAGCAGAGTCAATAGTCTCGTATTTAACCAAGGCTTCGGTCATTGAATGCAGTATATCCAAGTTATCATTTAATATGCTCTTAGCTCTAGTATAGTTTCTATCAATAACATCTCTAACTTCAGCATCGATATCAGCAGCAGTTTGTTCAGAGATATGTTTAGACGAGTTTTTTCCCATAGACTGACCCAAAAATGGATGCTCGTCATCCTCACCGTAAAGAAGGGGCCCCATTTTATCTGAAAGCCCCCATTTAGTAACCATCTTACGCGCTATATCAGTCGCAACCTGAATATCATTTGACGCACCAGTCGTAACCTTTTCCTCACCAAAAATAATCTCTTCAGCTAAACGACCACCAAATAGACTTGATAAACGGCTTTCTAGCTGTTGTTTACTTTGACTAACTTGATCACCATCTGGAAGATACATGGTTACACCTAAAGCCCTACCACGTGGAATAATACTAACCTTATATACTGGATCATGATCAGGCACCAACAATCCAACGATAGCATGACCAGACTCATGGTATGCCGTTAAGAGTTTTTCATCTTCACTCATCGCCATGGATCTACGCTCAGCACCCATAAGTATTTTGTCTTTTGCTTTCTCTAGTTGCTCCATACCAATTTCTGTTTTATCTTCTCTCGCAGCGAACAATGCAGCCTCATTAACCAAGTTAGCTAACTCAGCACCTGAAAATCCTGGTGTTCCACGTGCAATCCAATCTGGTCTAACATCTCGTGCCAAAGGAACTTTTTTCATATGTACTTTTAAAATTTGCTCTCGCCCTTTCACACTTGGTAAATTTACAGTAACTTGCCTGTCAAAACGACCAGGCCTTAGTAACGCGGGATCCAACACATCGGGTCGGTTAGTCGCGGCAATAACAATTACACCTTCATTACCTGCGAATCCATCCATTTCAACCAACATCTGATTCAAAGTCTGCTCACGCTCATCATGACCACCACCCATACCAGCACCACGATGCCTACCAACCGCATCAATTTCATCAATAAATATAATACAAGGTGCTCTTTTCTTTGCCTGTTCGAACATATCACGTACTCGTGATGCCCCAACACCTACAAACATCTCAACAAAGTCTGACCCTGATATTGAAAAAAATGGGACTTTTGCCTCACCAGATATTGCCCTGGCTAACAGCGTTTTACCTGTTCCAGGTGATCCTATCATTAGAACACCACGTGGAATTCTACCACCTAGTTTTTCATATTTTGTTGGATCTCTTAGAAAATCTATTAACTCAGCAACCTCTTCTTTGGCTTCATCCACACCAGCAACATCGTCTAGTGTAATATTGACCTGATCTTCACCTAATAATTTAGCCTTACTCTTTCCAAATGAAAATGCACCACCTTTGCCACCGCCGCTCATATTTCTCATTAAGAATATCCATACGCCAATGAGTAACAAAAATGGCAACATGCTAATCAAAATACGGACAAATAAATTTTGTTTTTCTGGTGGTTGTGACGATACCGTAACTTTATGCTTAAGCAGCTCACTCAACACAAAAGGATCACTCCAAGGCGCATAAGACACAAAGTCCTGACCAGAGGTGCTTTTACCAGTAAAGACTCTTCCATTAATTTCAACTGACGAAATTTGATTCTGGTCTACCTTATCAATAAAAGCTGAATAGTCTAACTTTTGGGTTGATGCAGAATTATTCCCATTAAAACTACTAAAAAGTGCTACCAGTATACCCGCAATAATTACCCAAAATATGACATTACGCCACATATCATTCTTCATAAATTGTACTTACCTTTGTAAAAAATCACGTTTTATTATAATACGATAAATGTAGTGTTACTACGCCATGCATAAAATATTCAGGGTAAACGCATCTAAATTTTGATTTTAGTTAGCAAATATGAAGGCTTTGTT
>CAJXRW010000330.1 GCA_913060525.1 uncultured Gammaproteobacteria bacterium | reverse complement strand
CTACACAGAGTAGATCGTCGGCAGCGTCAGATGTGTATAAGAGACAGATATTAAATTGGGTTATGTGTGAAAATAATTTTAGACACTAATGTGGTTTTTAGTGCTTTACGGTCTAAGAGAGGTGCTTCATATGCGATATTAAAATCTGTGATTGAAAGTGATGATATTATTACGTGTGTATCAGTTGCTTTATTATTTGAATATGAGTCCGTCTTAAAGCGGACGCATGATCAAGAGTTTATCGATCAGTTTTTAAGAAGCTTTTTGGATTATTCACAGACAACAATAATTTCATACCAGTACAGACCAACAGGTACGGATGAAAATGATGAATTGGTATTAGAAGCTGCGATAAATGCAGCAGCGGATTATATTGTTACCCATAATGTAAAAGACTTCTCGAATTCTGAGGCATTTGGAGTATCAATCATCAAACCACAGAAATTTCTTGAGATATTAAAACGAAGGAGGCTAAGATGACAAACTTTGCGTTGAGATTACCAGAATCAACTTATGAGGACTTAAAATCCGTTGCAAAAATGGAAGGTGTCTCTATTAACCAATTTATTAATTGTGCTTTGTCAGAAAGAATTGCGTTGGCAAAAGTATCTAATAAACTAAGAAAGAGTACTAAAAAGCTGTCTAAAGGAGATTTTATTAACTTTTTGGAAGTCAACATTCCTAATATCGATCCTGACGATAACGATGCCTTATAACAAAATTATACTATTAAGGTGTTATCTTTATTTTCTCAATTAGAATATTTAACAAATAAATGTTTTCACTTAATTTGATAGGTGATGTGATCTACAAAATATTCGTTAATCATCGCTGCAGTTTGTCTGATTTGGGATAACGAAATATTAGAAAATTCAGCATTTGCTTCTAACCCCATGGACTCATGTCCAAGCCAATTATTAGTAATCTGTTTATTTTGAAGTCTATCCGTTAGAAGCGTTTTAATAAAATGACGAGCGAGATTCTGTCTCTCAACCAGGTATTCTGAAACACCTGCAAAGAGCTCATTTGAATTCATTTCACGCATGCTTAGATCATCATTCAATGAAAAAAATACGGGTATTGATTGACTGTCTTTAATGCAGTTTAATAATTTATTGGCATTGCGAGCAATCTGGAATGGATAATTTAAGTGGGTTTTGGCTATTTGAATAAGGCGTTGTTCATAAATAATAATGTAATGATAAAGAAGTTCTGGTATTGCGATGATTCGTTCTGCAGAACCGATACGATTCTCTTTATCGCTGATTAGAATCGTGTTACGAATTAGATTGAACTTATCCCAAGTGATTCTATGCACAGAGGGTCTGGCACCTGTCATAAACATAAAGATCGTCCAGAACCAGAAGATATATTTGTTATGTTGTTCAACTAAAGTTGAATAACGACTGGTTACTTCAAATTCTTCAAGTTTGTTGAAGACTTCGATCAGCAATGTAGCCATAGTGGCTTCTGATAAATTTAATTTTGAACCAGCATAATCATTGGATTCTGCTGTAGTAATAAGCTTTAGATCTAGAGCTCTTTGTCCTATTCTGACAGGTAGGTTAGTGTTTTGCATCGACGAATTTAGCAGCTCAATATGTCGCATCAATAAGCTTAAAAGCGTCTTTTTAGAAACACATAAATACGTCATGTCAGGATGTTTTTGTGGTGATTCCCCGCTTAAAAACCGAATAGTCGTCATATCCGCATCATCTTGAATCAGGTTATGGGTTAAGAATTTTTCAATTTGCGCGGGTTTTAAAAAAAGTTTACCTTGGAAGGTAACAAGCTGGTTTAAACACTTTTTTGTTTCGTCAATGAAAGCTGTTTCATCGATGTTGTTAAGATTACTATCCGTTGGAAATTGATAATTATGTGCCAAGATAATTAGTAATTGATCTGTGGTATTTTGAAACTTGTTAGGGTGTAAGTCTGAAGGATGAATGTTGATATCGTGTTTAGGGAGATTTAACTCAATGGTGAGTTGATATTGATATTTTTTCAGGCTTGTTGAAGGTGAGCTCAGGACTTTATTCGTAATCATTTTTCTACAAATAAGCGCAACAATGTCTTCGACTTTGCGACCAAGTAAAAGAGATAATAAAATCACTAACAATGGTCCTGTGGATTCATTATGCTGAATGCTTTGGATTAGATTATGAGTGAAATGGGCCATTAAATCTCTATCAGGAGATGTGGGATGCCAAGCTGCCAATACATTGCGTTTAGAATAAGAATTTGAGATGGCTCTAGCATGTTGATAAGCTCGGAATGAAGATGATTTGGTTGAATGACTAACCTTGAGTTGGTTGCAGTCAACGATTAACATTTCATTTTTATTATCACGTTCTCTAGGTGACAACTCTGTCTTAGTTACAAAGTCAATATATTCTGCATCGTCATCAGAAATGTCAGCTTGAATATTATTTTGAAAGATACTTTGATTATTATAGGCATTGATTTCAAAATTAATCTCATCATTTTTTTGGTGGTTTTTATTATTTTTATGATTCGGAGCAGGTTTGATCTTAGGTGGGTGATATCTAAAAAATACCGCAAATAAATGCGCACAGTGAAAACGTCTGCTATTTGGAATTCTGCTAAAAAAAGTTTCCTGTTTTTTACTATCCTCTTGATCTTGTGTTGATAAAAAGTCTTCAAGAGTAAACACTTCTTCATCGCTGACTAAATTGAAATTAGTGTGCGTGTCAATATAACTATAATAACCTGGTTTAATTTGGTGCCGAGATGACAAGGCTTCTAAATAATTTGGGAAATATTTTTGCTGTTTTAAGTTATCTGATGTAACCGATAATCTCAATGAGTTACAGGCTATATAGATTTGATATACTATCATTTTTGGTTTAATCCCAAACGACTTTGCCTGATGCCATCTAAGTAAAGCAATGATGGCTAACATAAATTTGTTGATCGCAAATTTTTTATATTTATCAGACTTGAGATGCTGATTTTGAGTCAGAATCATTGTTATAACAGCATGTTTTTTGTGCCATAAGCGTGAATTATTTTTGAATGTTACTAATGCATCATTAATTTGTTGATAACTTGTTCGCTTTATTTGATGATGACCTATAAATTTAGCGACATCAAACCTGTCTCTTATACACATCTCCGAGCCCACGAGACAGGCAGAAATC
>CAJXRW010000329.1 GCA_913060525.1 uncultured Gammaproteobacteria bacterium | reverse complement strand
GAGATTTCTGCCTGTCTCGTGGGCTCGGAGATGTGTATAAGAGACAGCAATGGTTTTGTCTATATTACATTCTTGTGGCTTGTTTTATTGCAAACTCTTTAAGGTTGGATCTTATATCTTTGCAGACCAAAAAATAATTATTTAAATTGGATTTTTGATCTTATACAAGTAAAAGCAGAACTATTAAGATATAGCAAAAACTATAAAGTTGAACCTATTAGAGTCTTTATAACACTGATCTAAAATAGGAAAGGCTTTTAAAAAAAGGACATAATATGCAGATACAAATAGGCTACGAAATTGTCTATGAGTGCCCCAAACCAACCCCTATGATTTTAGCTTTACAAATTCATTACTCACGAGCTTCTGACTTGGTTTCACCCAATTATTTATTGACAAGCCCATCCGTCCCTATCACGTACTATCGTGATTTTTATGGAAATTGGTTGAGTAAAATGATTGCACCTAAAGGTGAAATTCATCTTTCCTCAAATTCAATTATTAATGACTCAGGTCAACCTGATGTTATTCGACCTAATGCTCAGCAATATTCAGTTGAAAATTTACCAAATGACACCTTGCTTTACCTATTAGGTAGTCGTTACTGTGAAACAGACTTATTGAATAATTTAGCTTGGGAATTATTTGGGAATTCTCAGCCTGGCTGGCAATGTGTTCAAGATATCTGTGATTTTGTACATAAGCATATTACTTTTGATTACACCAAAGCTCGAGCAACTAAAACCGCTTGGGATGCTTATAATGAAAAAGTAGGCGTATGTAGAGACTATGCTCACCTTGCGCTAACTTTCTGTCGCTGTCTAAATATTCCAGCACGTTACTGTATGGGTTATTTAACAGATATTGGCGTACCACCACCACACGGTGTTATGGATTTTCATGCATGGATTGAAGTATACCTCGAAGATGGATGGCATGTTTTTGACCCTAGAAATAACAAACCAGGTACAGGAAGAATTCCACTTGCCAAAGGACGAGATGCTGCAGACGTAGCCATTAGCAATTCATTTGGCCCAAGCGAGTTAAAACTATTTAAAGTCTGGGCAGATGAATTTACGGATAATAGTAATAATACACCTGGATATTAAAACAAAATAATAAACAAAAATTAATCATAAAGATAAATAACCTTAATCAAAATAGTATGGTGCAATATGTATAACATTAAGAAATTAACTACGTGGTTTGGAAAATATCAATCTAAACTTGGTGATATAATTGTCGTTCATGATCGAAGAATTATACCCTCAGACCCTTCTAGAATTTATTTATATCATACTGGAAGAGATGAATTTGTTGAATATATTGAAAATATCATTGCTGCAAATTTATCTGATTTAAGCGATGAAGAAGCATTACAAGCAGAAAAAGATTACAAACAAAAATGGCTTGATGCAATTACCAAACAAGGTATGTCAGTCATTAAAGAAACAAATAAAAGAGCCGTTAAATCGACCGTAAAGAAAGAAAAAATTAATTGGAATGAATCTAACAAACCCAGCAAAAATGAATCTGAAAAAACCAATAATATTAATACCCTAAAAAACAGTGACACTGCAAAATCTATGGACTAAACATCAGACTGTTTAAAGGCGCTAGTGAAAACAATATTCCACATTTTTGATAAACATAACCCAGCTGTAATTTGGCAATTATCATTACTACTTGTCTTAGCTATAATCATCGCAGATGTTTTAACTGGAAACATTATATCTTGTGAACCGTTCTTAATTTTTCCAATTATTCTAACCAGTTGGTATGGGTCCAAACGAACTGGTGTATTGTTATCAGTTTTGACAACTATCGCCTGGCTAGGAACGAAATTATATTTTTTTGGCTTTCCCTATATTTCTTGGTCAATAATCCTGGATGGTATCACACAATTAATTTCATATATTTTGTTGGCAATAATTATCACAAACTTTAGAAAAGTTCATAAATATGAAGAAGTTGCTGCTGACACAGATAGCCTTACAGGTCTACTTAACCCCAGAGGGTTTTATGTGGAGATGGCTGATGAGTTATTGCGTTCAATTCAATACAAACATACATTTTCTTTGGCTTATATTGATATAGATAATTTTAAGTCAATTAATGATTCATTTGGACATGAAACAGGAGACCGATTGCTCAAAGAAATGTCAACTTGCTTAAAATCATCCCTGCGTAAAACAGATAAAATAGCTCGTATTGGCGGTGATGAGTTTGTCTGCCTTTTACCAAACACTAATTCTGAAGTCGCTAAAGAAGTGTTTACAAAAGTAATTAAATTATTATGTCAGAATATGGAATCATCAAATTGGAAGGTAACTTTTAGTATTGGTATGATGACTTTTGATTCTCCTCCTAATAATGTAAAACAAGCAGTTAACTGCGCTGATGAATTAATGTACAGTGTAAAAAATGGCGGGAAAAACAATATTATTTATAAAAAAATTTAATTAATGCCAATCTTGCCTAGATGAGTTTTGTAGCTAAACAACCTATTCCAGGTCTAATAGTATTCTGTTGACCCCATGGAAAAGCATCCAATATTTTATATAATTAAATCAAGATACCACTAATGGAATTAAATTGGCTGAGCTCAAAACGCAGAAAAATAATGCAAGTGTTATAGATTTTATTGAATCTGTCCCAAGCAAAGCAAAAAAAGAAGATAGTTACCAACTCCTCAAAATATTTGAAGCCATAACCCAGTATTCCGCCACAATGTGGGGAGATAGCATTATTGGTTTTGGTGAATATTATTATGAATCAGATAGAAGTAATCAGAAAGGACACTGGCCGCTCACAGGTTTTTCACCTAGAAAGCAAAATATATCCATTTATATCATGCCAGGGTTTAGCCAATACCAAGACTTATTGGATAAGCTTGGAAAACATAAAACCAGCAAGGGATCTTGTCTCTATATTAATAAACTCTCTGATATAAACATTGAAGTTTTAAAGCAAATCATTTTACTCTCAGTGAAAGAAATGCACGAAAGGTATCGGACCAACGACCAGGTTTGTTTTTAGGGTCAAGTAGCTCACATTTTACTTGGTATATAACATCTAACTGATCAGATATTTTCCCGAGCGCAACAATAAGAATACTTTGTACTGAACCTGTCTCTTATACACATCTCCGAGCCCACGAGACAGGCAGAA
>CAJXRW010000328.1 GCA_913060525.1 uncultured Gammaproteobacteria bacterium | reverse complement strand
ATCTACACAGAGTAGATCGTCGGCAGCGTCAGATGTGTATAAGAGACAGCAAAAGGAATGACTGCCCATATTTTACCAAGCCAACCTGGAATAAACATTAAGGGTAAAAAAGCCACAATATTCGTCATGATTGAAAACGAAATAGGAACAGCAATATCTTTTGTTCCTTTAATGGCAGCTGGAATAAACCCCATCCCCTGGTTACGATATTCATACACATTTTCACCGACGACAATCGCATCATCAACGACAATCCCTAAAGCGATAATAAAAGCGAATAGCGAGACCATGTTAATTGAGACATCAAATATGGGTAAAAACAGTAATGTCCCCAAAAATGCGGTTGGAATACCAACTGTCACCCAAAATGCTAACTTAAATTCTAAAAATAAACTCAGGATTAACAAGACAAGTAGTAATCCCAAAAAGCCATTTTTTAATAATAATTGAATACGTTGTAAATAAATTTCTGAGCGATCTTGTTCAACCGTTAAATGGAGCGAAGAAGGTAAATTTGACCTTAGCTCAGGCAAAATAGATTGAACAGCATCCGACACTGAAACAGGTGTTTGATCTCCAACACGATACACCTCAATGCCAATGGCAGGCAAACCGTTAAAGGTTGCGATGTTAATTGCATCATTAAATCCTTCACTTACGGTTGCAATATCACCCAATAGAATGACAGCACCGCTCTTATCGACGATAATTGGAATATCATCAAACTCATTTGCCCAGTCTCTACGTTCTTCCATCCGCAACAAGATTTCACCATTTTGAGTACGCACCGAACCACTACCCTGGCTTAAAGCGGAAGATCGAATAATATCAGCCACTTGATTTAAGGTTAAACCATAGCTCCTCAATGCTGTTTGTGAGATATCAATATGGATTTCAGGCTCTTTTGCGCCTTCTAGTTCTACTTGGCTGATATCAGGTGATTGCAATAACTGTTCACGCAAATTCTCTGCCGCACGCCAAAGTTGCCATTCATCCGCTTGACCATATAACTGAAGATCCATCACCTCTCGTTGGCGCATATTCAAAGAAACCTCTGGCTTTTCGGTATAATTTGGAAAGGTGGTGATACGACTAATCGCCTGTTGAACATCTTGATATATTCGGTACTGGTTTTGATTTTCAGCAAGATCCAAAACAACGGAACCCGAACCTTCACTTGCTGTTGCATTCACTTCATCAACACCCTCAATACCGCGAACTGCTTCTTCAATTACTAAAATAATCCCCTCTTCCACTTCTCTCGGGCTCGCACCAGGAAGATTCACATTAATGGTGATGGTATCCATTTCAAATTCTGGAAAAACTTCCTGTTTTATTTGTGTCAGCATGAATAAGCCACCAAACACAAATAACAACATTAATAAATTTGGCGCAACCTTGTGGTATACCATCCAGGCAATCGTACCTCGTTCCTTTCTACGAGATAACATTAGTTCGATACCTTTTGGGTATTATTTGAATTCAAAACTTTGACGGACATACCATCCGAAACAATCCCAATATCGGTAATGATAACCCTATCACCAGAACTCAAACTTGGCGTAATAACGACATTCTGATTCTCATAAATCACATCAATTGACTTGGTATATAACTGATTGTCTTTTAACACCCAAACTTGGTTACCATTGTGAACCCATTGCCTATTTAGCTTGATGACATTCTTTAACGATTCACCTTCAATTTTAGCCTGTAAGTAAGAGCCAATTAACAACTTGGGCTGTCCCTCGTGTACCTTGGTTAAGGCTAATGGGTCATCTACTTGAATCAGCAATTTCACCATTCGTCCCATTTCAGTTAAATTCCCTAAAATGCGGACAACTTTTCCTTCTCGATGCCTCTCTGTTGCCCAAACGGAGGGGTAAAACAGATTTACATTATTTGCCTGAGACTCATTAT
Source organism: uncultured Gammaproteobacteria bacterium (assembly GCA_913060525.1). Taxonomy (GTDB): domain Bacteria; phylum Pseudomonadota; class Gammaproteobacteria; order Francisellales; family Francisellaceae; genus CAJXRW01. Next base: position 1,260 of record CAJXRW010000328.1, on the reverse strand, counting down.
CTAAGCGAATCCATTTTAACTGGTTAAGTGGTAAGACAACTTCTACCCAGTAGTATTGAGTGCCAACCAATCTAGCAATAGTACTTTGTGCAGCAACTTGTGAGCCAATATCGATACTTTCTTCCAGCACCAACGCGTCAAATGGTGAAAGTATGGTTGTTCGTTTTAAATCTAACTCTGCATTATCAAGCGCAACCTGTGCAATCTGAATATTCGCATTGGCGGTTTCTAGCTGTGGCTTTCGCAACACCAATATCATTTCTTCATCAGTTAGAGGTTGATCAATAATTTTAAACTCTTGTTGCGCAATTCGCTGATTACCATATTCAATCTGTAACGCAGCTTGAGCAATCGCCAGTTCACTTTTTTTCTGCTGAACCATTAGCTCATAATTCGTTGGTTCAATTTGCAACATAAACTGATTTTTCTTAAATAATCCACCTGGCACCAGGTCAAGGCTACTCTGCACAACTTCACCGCTAACTTGAGGTGTCATTGTCACATCTATAGCGGGTTTGACCACGCCCCAAGCATCTAGAACAATATCGTACCGACTTGCTTGAACCGTAACGACTTCAACTGGATAGGCTTGGACAGCGGATGATGGCTGCTTAGTCACTGTACTTCTGGTTTTTACCATCACCCAAAAAAACACAAATCCTGCCAATAAAATTAATATTGAAAGAGAAATAATGAATGCTTTATTGTGGAGTATCTTTTTCATATTTACCTCCTTGTATCTCCCCTTCTGATGTAATCTCAAATAAACCTGGCTGTGCAAGTTCCCAACCACCTGCTAAGGCAACGGATAAATTAATGTAATAATTGGTTAAATTTACCCGTGCTGTCAGTTGCTCACGAGACAAAGATTGCTGACTGATTAACGCATCCATCACATCAAGATAAGTGGTAGAGCCTTGAATATAACGTGAATTTAACCTTTTAACGACCTGGTTTGAGATTGCTAATTGCTTATCAATACTTTCAATGCGCTGTACTTGCTGCTTGTACTGAGACAGCGCATCTTCAATTTCTTGCAATGCAGTTAAAACAACATCCTGATAATTCGCTAACTGCTCAGATAAAACCGCCCTTGTTCGATCAACTTCGGCTGATAAACGCCCCGCATTAAAAATTGGCGCGCTAAACTGTGCAACTAAAGATCCAAACCAATCGCTAAATAATGCAGATGGATTATCGGCAACTGTATTACTGTCTCTTATACACATCTCCGAGCCCACGAGACAGGCAGAAATCTCG
>CAJXRW010000327.1 GCA_913060525.1 uncultured Gammaproteobacteria bacterium | reverse complement strand
GAGATTTCTGCCTGTCTCGTGGGCTCGGAGATGTGTATAAGAGACAGCTCCTAATTCTTTATGGGTTGGACTCCCAAAAATTAGGGGGTGGGTCAATAGGTAGAAGATTAAAAGCTATATCCAATACCTAGACCAAATAACCAAGGGTTTAGGGTTATATCTATAGTTTGTGTTCCTGTATTACCACCTAAATTAACACGACCTGTAGTATTTAAGAATATATATTTAACATCAGCATTTAGTGACCAGTGTTCATCAATATTAAAATCTAAACCAGCTTGAAGTGCGAAACCAAAAGCATTATCTATATCTACGCTTTGAGCAGCGCCTGAGCTTTGTTGCATAAAGAAAGTATAGTTAATACCTGCACCTAGATATGGGCTAATTAAGCTATCTGGTATGATGTGGTATAGTAAAGTAATTGTTGGAGGTAATAGCCAAACTTCACCTAAATCAGTGCCACCAGTTGCTGTTAAAGAGTTTCTAGTGGTGGCTAAAATTAACTCAGTTGAAATATGTTTTGTCCAAAAATAATTTATATCAATTTCTGGCACTAAAGCGTTAGAAACACCTGTCAATTCAATATTAGGCATATTTGATAAACCACTGCTACTGACGTTAGGCTTTACCCATAGTAATCTGGCACGCACTTTCCACTTGTTATAATCTTCACTGGATTTTTTGGCTGGAATAGCCGTTGGTTCAGTGTTTGAAGTTGAACTCTCTGCTTGAGCGACGGAATTTAAAGCTAGTGCTGATAATATTGCAATTGATATTTTTTTTAACATTTTCTACTCCATTTTAGATTAATTGCAAATCTAACTATAAAAGTTATTGATTGCATATCTAGGGAGACGAATGACTAATATAACTTATTGATTTAACAATTGATAATTGTTAAATTTCCTATTGAAAACAAATTTATTCTTGTAACTTGTATTGACCTGGAATTATTTGATCTCTGTCAAGTTACTCATTCATATTTCCGTTAAATAGTTAGTATGGGCTTATTAAAACGCATAGCCAAAACGCATGGTCTATATCTATCTGGCTCGACCCAGAAACCGTCGAGTTAATCAAAAATATTGAAGTAGTTAAACGCTCAATCAGGGAGATATTAAAGACACTGAAAGGTACAAGAGTCATGCGCCGTGAGTGTGGTTGCTTACTGGCGTTATATGTTGACCGACCTTTGAATAATGAGACTAAAATTTTAATTATAACTGAGACATTAAAAGCCATCGATCGTTGGGAAATGTGGCAGTGATGTATTGTATTCGGTTTGAGTAAAAATTAAAGAATGGAACATCACATGGTTTATAATGATTTCACCAACATTAAATATGGTTGAGATATATATTCGTTTTTAATATTTTTTATAAAAATAACCAGATAATGACAACAATTATGATTATTACTGGAATAAGCAGTAGAGGCATTTTTAAGATCCACCTTTTTGGCAATAGAATATATTAATAGCATACTAAGATATATTATATTTTCAAATAGAGTTATATGTTGCTTGAAGTTAATGCTTTCCATGAGTCATTACAAATTGCATAGATAAGTATATTCTGATCTAGCGACATTACACAAACAATACCAAGAAGAATGATTAACCTAATAATAGGTTAATCATTAGATAATCAATGCACTATTTAAAACTCATTATCTCTAAACTAACCAATCTTTTTCTTATTGGTGTTTTTATTTATGGCATTGTCTAGCTTAACGTCAAAATCGACAAAATGAATGACATGTGGATGTCAGCGAATCAGGTAGTTTTGCAAAATCAGCGTATTCAAATCAAGATTAATTCTGCTTTTAACCAGCGTTTAGAACAGTTCACCAATCATATTGAAGCGATGCCAGATAATGCACCCGTCAAAGCAATGTTTATTTGTCTCATTCTTGCTTGGATATGTTTTTTATTGCCAATAGTATTACTGGGACTTGTTGGCTGGGCATTAAACATTGCAGCTTTTGTTTTAGCAATAATCTGTATGGTCAAAGGTAAAACTGGGAAAGTTGTGATAGGGTTAATTCTATCAATTGCAGGCAGTGCAATAGTTTATTTTATTGGTTTAGCTATATTTGCTGCAGTGATATTTAATCATAACCATAATCAGAAACAGGAGGCGATAGAAACCGTTATAACTACCACAACTTATCAACAGCAATAATCATCAATTAAGTACGATCCATTAACTTGCACATTCTATTTATCAATTCTTTATTACATCAATTGGGTTGAGAAGTAATTAATTTTACTGTCCTGCAAAAAATTCAATTTAGATAAATATAAACGTAATTATGGCACAATACATTACCAAGAAAGACGATATTTTAGATTATATTTACTGGAAGCATTACGGCACAGTTAGCGTGACTGCACAAATTTATGCGGGCTAATAGAGAAACTATCTAAATACCCAGTGCAATTGCCAGCAGGCATTACAATAGAGTTACCAGAAATAGAAAAACCAGAATCAAAGAAAGTTAGAATTTCTTTGTGGTGATGCCATGAGAATTGGTTTTAAAGTATTAGCAGATGACAAAGACATCACCGACAAAATAAAAGCTAACTTAATCGCGATTAGTATTACCGATACCATAGGTGATCATGCAGATGGGCTTTCTATTCAAATCAGTGACCCAGAGGATAATATTAAATTACCCACTGAAAGCAGTAAGCTACAAGTTTATTTGGGTTGTGAGGGAGACTTAAAAGATTTTGGTTATTTCTTTGTAGATCAAGTTAATTATAGCTACCCACCCAGCAAGATAACCATTACCGCAAATAGCATACCATTTGCAGAATCAACCAACTACACGGCTATGCAAACACAGGGCAGACCAAAGAAGCCAAAGCAGGCGGTGGCAATCCAGTTTTTAAGTTATCGAATATTTATAAGAATGAAGCAGCGGCACAAGCTATTGCTGATAATGTATTAAAAGGCTACCAAAAAATAGTGGAAGCACCATGCAGATTACCACTGTTGGTAATTCAAATATTATTGCAGGCATACCACTTAAAATAAATAATTTTCGTCCAGAGATGTCGAATATCTAGATAGTTAAAACCGTGGTGCATTCTCAAACAAAACAGGGTTATCAATCACATTTGCAGCTGAAAGAAAAACTAAATGATATTTCCTGTCTCTTATACACATCTGACGCTGCCGACGATCTACTCTGTGTAGA
>CAJXRW010000326.1 GCA_913060525.1 uncultured Gammaproteobacteria bacterium | reverse complement strand
GAGATTTCTGCCTGTCTCGTGGGCTCGGAGATGTGTATAAGAGACAGAATAATGGCTGCCATACCAGTAACTGACATTGCTAATATACCAACTATAACGGCTAAATTTTTATAATCTACTAGTGATCTGGCAATATCGTAACAGATTACTTTAGATGCAGATAATGCGCCAATTAAAAAACCAATAATTGCCAATATGGTTATTGATTCTATACCAAAGAAAAAGAAAGAAATGATTAATAATGCATTTATATTTGCAATGATAAATAAAGTCTTGCGACCTCCTTGAACAGCAGATTGAATGATACCCCAAATTAGCGAACCTACAGAAACGCCTAAATAGACCATTGTAGTCGACACAAAAGCAGCACTATTTTTATCCATTCCCAGAATTTTAAATAAATATAAACGACCCCATAGATCAGCTATCCCAATCGCACCAGAAACAATAATGCCTGTAAATACAGCAAGAATAATAATTTGAGGTTGTTTTAATAGTGCTAAACTCTGTGCGATTGTGGCGAGTAGGCTATGATTTGTATCTGTCTTATTTCCATCTGAACCATCTAGGCTGAAAAATAATAAAACAGCAATGGCAATACCAATCATGGATATCCAGATAAACACTTGGATCCAAGAAAAAGTATTGATAATACTTGATAATGGATAACCTGAAAATGAAGCACCCAGGTAGCCGCAAAATAGCGTTGACCCAATTAATGAAGCATATAATCTAACAGGTAAATATTTTGCCAGTATCTTGACTGTGGCTAATAACGAACAACTATAACCAACTGCAATGATGGCGCGTGAGAATGAAAATAAACTTAAACTGGAAGCTTGGCTGAATAGAAATGTACCTAGTGCAGTCAAAATAATGGCTATTACCAGAGGGTACTTAGGTCCATAGCGATCAACTACGACACCAGCAGGGATTTTTAATATTAGTGCTGTTATGTAAAATGCCGAAACAATAACAGATAAATTTGGTGCTGTTAGTTGATAGTCACGCATTAATATAACGGATAAAGTGCTGACAGAAGATTTAAGCATAGAGATATAAAAATAGAATAACTCGGATGACAGAACAGCTATCAGAATTAACAAAATCGGTTTCTTTCTATTAATGATCATTAATTAAACTTGATGTAGTGGTTTATTTAAGTTTATAGGATTGTATATCTAAATGCTGTTAAAATATTAATGAGTTAAACGTTTAATATAAGGCGCACATATTAGGCTAAGTATTGCAAAGAAAAGCGAAATGAGTGCAAAGACACCATATCCGTTGGCATATATGGCTGACGAGGAAATAAGAGACGTATCTGCTGGTATGGCTGTTAGGGAAGCAAGTAATCCGCTGAGTGAAAAAGCGGCTGTATTGGATAAGAACCATATTCCCATCATCATGCTCACATAATTTTTTGGCGCTAACACGGTTATCATTGCTAGTCCAACGGGTGAAATTAGTAACTCTGCTGTTGTTTGTAAAAAGTAGCTTGCAACAAGCCAGCCAGAAGATGTTAGACCATTTTCCGAAAAATATTTTATCCCAACCCAAAGTATCCCAAACCCTAAGGTAATAAACCAAATACCAAAACTAAACTTGTATGCGATGCTAGGGTTTAATTCCTGTTTACTTAATTTAATCCATAATTTAGCAAGAATAGGAGACAGGACAATAATGAAAAAAGGATTGAAAAACTGAGTATTTTCTGCTGAAAGCGGTATGCCTAAAAACGACTGCACCATATTTCTGTCAGCAAAAAGCATTAACGATCCAAAAGTCTGATTGTATAACATCCAAAATGAAATCGAGAAACATATCAGTATTAGACATGCTATCATTTTATTTCTAGCTGCTGGTTCTAGTTTGATCGTTAAAAATAAAACATAAAGCAATGATAATGCACTTAGTGTGACGACACAAATGTTTAGCCAATATGGACTTTTAAGCAATAAAAAAGCAGCCAAAATAATAATTAGTGTGGTAAATGACAATATTAGACAGGTTTGTTTCCATTTTCGAGTTAAGATGCTATTTTTTGGAATTTGCCCACAGTAATAATAGAAGCGCCGACCGAATAAAAATATGATAATGCTTAACATCATTCCAATCATTGCAACAAAAAAACCAGATTGCCATCCATAATGATCTACAACAATATTGATAAACAATGATGGAAGAAGTGCGCCAATATTGATGCCCATGTAGAAAATCGTAAATCCGCCATCTCTGCGGGGATCATCTTGTTTATATAAATCACCGACAATAGCAGATACATTTGGCTTGAAATAGCCATTTGCGGCAATTAAAATTGCACACCCTAAAAAGAAATACCAGGATTCAGGTATTGCCATTGAGAGATATCCTAACGCAAGGAGAGAGCCACCTATTAAAATTGCGCGCTGATAACCAATAATTTTGTCGGCAACAATACCGCCTGCTACTGGAGTTAAGTAAAGCATGGCATTCAGTGCTGCAATAGTTAGCAGCGACTTGTCATCAGAAAAATGTAAGCCTTTTGATAAATATAAAACGGCAATAGTTTGAATAGTGTAAAAACCAAAACGTTCCCACAGCTCTACCATAAATAGCCAGTAAAGAGCAGTGGGTTGCTTGTTATTTATATTTTTGGTCATCTTTGGTATATATCATCTAAACGGACAATATCATCCTCACCAAGATAACCCCCAATTTGTACTTCAATAATTGCTATTTCTGTATCAGTGAAATTTTCTAGTCGATGAACAGATTCAGTTGGAATATAGACATGGTCATTTACATTATATTCTTGTGTATGTTGATCAATAGTAATAGTAGGATTTCCTCTTATTACTACCCAGTGTTCTGCTCGTTTAAAATGTTTTTGCAGTGAGAGTCTACCACTAGGTATGACGGTGATTATTTTTGCTTGAAAGCCTTCCCCCATTTCAATAGTTTTATAAGTCCCCCAAGGGCGTTCATAAATACGACCTACCTGGTTAATGTTTTGAGCCATTAGTATTTCCTGTTATTCATTCACAAAAATATAATAGCTGAATTTAATAAAACTGTTAAATTTTACTTGATTTATTTAAGTAAATTCATATAATTATGTCACATGCGTTGCTGGCATGGCTCAACTGGTAGAGCAGCCGACTTGTAATCGGCAGGTTGTGGGTTCAAGTCCTACTGCCAGCACCATACGGACCTGTCTCTTATACACATCTG
>CAJXRW010000325.1 GCA_913060525.1 uncultured Gammaproteobacteria bacterium | reverse complement strand
TCTACACAGAGTAGATCGTCGGCAGCGTCAGATGTGTATAAGAGACAGAAGAAAGTCTGGTTTCTGCAGACGAAAAATTACGATTACAAAAAAATATTCCTCATTTAAAGTCGTGGGATTTAACCTCAAGGCAGCTATGTGATTTAGAGCTGCTTATGAATGGGGGTTTTTCGCCATTGACTGGTTTTTTGAATGAAGGTGATTATAACTCAGTATGTGAGAGTTTAAGGCTTAAATCTGGCGAATTATGGGCAATGCCAATTACTTTGGATGTCTCAGAAAATTTTGCAAAAAGCTTAATTAAGAATGAAGAAATCGTATTACGCGATTTAGAAGGTGTTCCATTAGCAATTTTGAAGATTGAATCCATTTGGCAGCCAGATAAAGCGAAAGAAGCTGAATTGGTTTTTGGTAAAAATGATACTGCGCATCCAGCGGTTAATTATCTGCATAATCAAGCTGGTGATTGGTATGTTGGTGGTCAAATATTGGGTTTGGAAATGCCAAAGCATTACGACTACATTTCACATAGACATACCCCAAATGAACTAAGAGTTTTGTTTAATAAAAATGGTTGGGATAAGGTTGTTGCCTTTCAAACACGTAACCCGATGCACCGCGCACATTATGAATTAACGCTTAGGGCGGTTAAAGAACAGAAAGCAAACCTATTATTGCATCCTGTCGTTGGTATGACAAAACCAGGTGATATTGATCATTATACGCGTGTTCGTTGTTATGAGCAGGTTATAAAAAATTATCCTGACCAGACTTCGGCATTAAGTTTATTGCCATTAGCGATGAGAATGGGTGGACCACGTGAGGCATTATGGCATGCCCAAATTCGTAAAAACTATGGCGCAACGCATTTTATCGTAGGTCGAGACCATGCAGGCCCAGGTAAAGATAGTACGGGTAATGATTTTTATGACCCTTATGCTGCTCAAGAGCTTGTTGAAAAGTATGCTAATGAAGTAGGTATACAAGTCGTTCCATTTAAAGCGGTGGTTTATGTTGAAAATAAGGCAGAATATCACCCTGCTGATGAGGTTGAAGAGACAGACAAGGTGCTAAATATCTCAGGTACGGAATTTAGGAGACGCCTGCGTAATGATTTAGATATCCCGTCTTGGTTTTCTTTCCCAGAAGTTATTAAGGAACTCAAAAAATCCTATCCACCCAAACATAAACAAGGATTCACCATATTTTTTACAGGATTATCAGGTGCGGGCAAATCAACCATTGCCAATGCGTTAATGATTAAGCTGTTAGAACATGGTGACCGACCTGTTACTTTGTTAGATGGCGATATTGTGCGTAAAAATTTATCCAGTGAATTAACTTTTTCCAAAGAGCATCGTGACTTAAATATCATGCGGATTGGTTATGTGGCGTCTGAAATTACCAAACACCGTGGCATTGCAATTTGTGCCCCTATTGCGCCTTATGCCAAAACACGCCAGGCTGTCAGGCAAGAAATTGATCAGTTTGGCGGTTTTATTGAAGTCCATGTGTCAACTTCATTAGAAGTCTGTGAAAGTCGTGATCGTAAAGGGTTGTACGAGAAAGCACGTAAGGGAATCATTAAACATTTTACAGGTATTGATGATCCTTACGAAGTGCCAACTCACGCAGAAATTGTGGTTGATACAACAAAGCTTTCCGTAATGGAGTCTGTACAGCATATTTTGCTTGAAATAGAAAGTATGGGATATTTGCTAGGTAACTAACACATCAGTTATGGATTATTTTTAATGAAAAACTTAAATCAACTATTAGATATTGCACTTCAAGCGGCAAATGCTGCTTCTGGAAAAGTCCTGCAAATATATCAGAAAGATTTTACTGTAGATTATAAAGAGGATAAAAGCCCGTTAACCGAGGCTGATGAAGTTGCGCATCAAATTATATATGACTATTTAAATGATCTTGGTTATCCCGTAATCTCAGAAGAGTCCAGGTCTGATGAAAGTATGGATATAAACCAAGATACTAATCGGTTCTGGTTGGTTGATCCGTTGGATGGTACCAAGGAATTCATCAAGAAAAATGGCGAGTTTACGATTAATATTGCGCTTATTGAAAATAACAGGCCTATACTGGGCGTGGTGGCGATTCCTGCTCAAAATAAGGTCTATTATGCAATCAAAAATCAAGGAGCTTATAAAATACAAAATGGTGAAAGGCCTAAAATAGCATGTTCATCAATGCCTGATTTAACAAAGGCAACCATTGCAGTGAGCCGTTCACATTTAAAAGAAGAAGATAAAAATTTTATAGAAAAAAATCAGATTGCTCATACGAAACCATTAGGCAGTGCCTTAAAATATTGTGAAATCGCAGAAGGCATGGTTGATTTATCCATTCGTTTTACACCGCTCATGCAATGGGATTTAGCAGCGTCTGATATCCTTGTTCATGAGGCTGGTGGCAAGGTTCTGGATTTTAGTAATAAGCTGTATCAATATGATATTAAAAACTCAAATGAAGCTTTAATTGACGGGTTAATGGTGACGAATGGCATTTTATCTCCATATTTTTGAATTATGTTATCCATGCAAAATAATCTAGAGTGTGATTAAATATAATAATTCAGTTCACAAGAATTTGATAATGCTATTATTGGTAACAGGCGAGGCGATTGCAGTTAATCAGTCTAAAGTCTCAATGGATAAATAAATGCAACAGTTTATTGAGTAGTATTAATCTAACTATCAATAATAAACAACGACATGGAATTAAAGGAAGTATGAATGAGTAATGAATATCTATTTACATCAGAGAGCGTGTCAGAAGGGCATCCAGATAAAATTGCTGATCAGATTTCGGATGCAGTATTAGATGCAATTATAGAGCAAGATCCTAATGCAAGAGTTGCTTGTGAGACATTAGTCAAAACAGGCATGGCGTTAGTTGCTGGTGAAATAAATACAACCGCTTGGGTTGATATTGAAGCTTTGGTCAGGAAAGTGGTGGTTGATATTGGTTATACGGATGCTTCATTGGGGTTTGATGGTGAGTCCTGTGCGGTATTAAATGCAATAGGTAAACAATCATCTGAAATTGCAATGGGTGTAGATCGTGAAGAGTTGATGAATCAAGGCGCAGGTGATCAAGGGTTAATGTTTGGGTTTGCCACAAATGAAACGGATACCTATATGCCTGCAGCCATTTACTACTGTCTCTTATACACATCTCCGAGCCCACGAGACAGGC
>CAJXRW010000324.1 GCA_913060525.1 uncultured Gammaproteobacteria bacterium | reverse complement strand
TCTACACAGAGTAGATCGTCGGCAGCGTCAGATGTGTATAAGAGACAGTCACATCACAGTGCAGCCCAGATAAATCAAAGTGATCAACTTTTTTATTCTGCAAATAAAGCGATATGTTTTGTTGATTTACACGAATATTAAAAATTTCGAAAGCTGGATTCACTTTGCCAACTTTTATGCCAAATGCCATATCTTTAGGGCTCTTATTAATTTTAATATCAGCCAATTTCAAATTTGATTCATGTTTATTAACAGCATTAGCATATACATAAAGCGGTGACGAGATTGCTAACTGACCATCATATTCTTTTACACCAGGAATGTATCTAAAACTAATTTCTGGCGTATCTGTTTGGAATTGCACGCGTTTTGTATAAGTACCATTTAGATAATGTTTGCATATTGGATCAATTGAAAGTGTAATGGCTGCGTCACTTGCGCTCTGACCTGTCGCAAAACATAATTGCGTAGCAAGCACCGTTGTGACACCAAGCATAAAAACTTTATTAATATATTTATTAAGCGCCATAGGTTCAATAAAGTATTTCATATATTAATAAGATTATGTGTTATTTTAGGGTTTATCAAGGCGTATTACAGCAATACGGATATTTTTCCTTGCATTACAGCGACACAATTACCAGAAACGGTAATTCTTCCACAGCCATATTTAGTATTCTGTATAGCAGTTGTATGAATATGACTTTCTCTACCCATATATTTCCCTTGGGTAAAGTGAATGTTTAACTGGTTTAAATCAGGATACACCTGCTGCAATAAGTATGATGTTAAAGCAGCTGAAGCACTACCCGTTGCAGGGTCTTCAATAATATTATTAATAGGCGCAAACATTCTGCTGCTAATAGTTAAACTCCCATTTTCTGTTTTGATTTTTGTATATAAAAATAAAGCAAAATGATCTTCTAAACATTTATATTTATCTTCTGCCGATAAACAAGCGGATAAGTCGGCAAAAGCACGATTTAAGGTTTCAATAGTATCAACTTCTACAAATGCAAAAGGCAAACCAACTGAAGCAATAACTGGCTGGTGATTAACAGTAACAATATTTTCTTTATGTATATTTGCACAGTTAGCAACATCATTTAAATCTAGTGTTGAAGAGACTATAAGTTTATTTTCAATTGAGAATTTTGCACCAGAAACAACACCATCTTCTTTGATAATTTCAATATTAACAAGCCCTGCTTGTTCTTCGAACACCAATTTTTCTGGAACGGGCATGTCAAATATTTTTTCTTGTTGCGCTAATATAAATGCCGTTCCAATATTAGGATGGCCTGCGAACGGAATTTCATTGGTTGGGGTAAAAATTCTAACCCTTGCTGTATTATTTGGGTCGCTAGGTGGATAGACAAAGGTAATTTCAGAATAATTAAATTCTTTTGCAATTTCTTGTAGCCTGGTTTCGGGAATACCTCTGGCGTCAGGGAACACAGCCAAAGGATTTCCTTTAAATTGTTCTGATGTGAAAACATCGACAGTAAAATATTGATATTGTGACATGATGTTATTCAGTTTCTGTTTTATCTAAAAGGCATTGAAGTCTAGCCATAATATCTTTAAATACCTCGACCTTATCGGAACTTAAATCTTTAAAAGCTTCAATCCAAATTTTATGTGACTCATTTATTAATTGTTGATTAAGCTCTTGACCTTTAGTGGTTGCAAAATGTTTACAAACGCGTCCATCGTTACCACAAGACTGTTTTTCTATTAACCCTTTCTTTTCTAACCTTTCAATTGACTTTGTAATACTTGGCATTAATACCGACATAAAATCAGCTATTCTTTTTTTAGAGGCGCCAGGTTCATAAAATAATACCGCCAAAATATAACGCTCTTGACCAGTTAATTGATATTTTTTTGCAATCCGATCATTAAAACCCCGTTGCGATCCAATCATATTTCGATAGACTTCATACATTCCTAAAAAATACTGCTTATCATTAATCACTGAGGTCAAAATACGCTCCTAGTATTGAATTATTTCAATAGCATACATAGTTTCAACTATAAAAGAAAGTTTGGCTTTTTATATATTAAAATAATCTGTGTAACCAATATTGCTAATATCTAAGCCTAATGCATCATGTCTACATAGCACTAAAAAAGTAATTCTTTAAAATGGTCATGGAATATATTCAAGAGTGGTATAAATCACATTTCTCTAACAATGAAGCAGCAGTCTTTTTATTTATGTCATTGCTATTCATTTTGGTTATTATATTTTTAGGTAACATATTAGCACCCATATTTGCCAGTATTGTTATTGCATTTTTATTGGAATCAATCGTTAAAGGATTACAAAAGCTAACGAAATTATCCCGAGGGATACTTGTGCTTTTTGTTTATTTAATATTTTTAGCCGTCGTGTTAGCTTGTATATTTGTTCTTTTGCCACTCTTATTTCAACAATTAGTTAGCTTGCTAAAATCTGCCCCCCAAATTATTTCCTCAACTAAAATCTGGTTATACAAAGTAGCTGATCAATATCCAAACTTTATAACGCATGCTCAAATTAATGATGCATTTGCATCGTTTACCAGCACATCTGGGTTTGAAAGAATGGCATCGTATGGAAAATATGTTATTGATTATTCCATTTCATCGCTGTCCAGTATATTTGCATATCTGGTATATCTATTTTTAGTCCCTTTATTGGTTTTATTTTTTTTAAAAGATAAAGATCAAATAATTACCTGGTTTATTAAATATCTACCCAAAGATCGAGGTGCTTTAGTACAAGTATGGCAAGACCTAAAACCTCAACTGGCAAATTACATGAAAGGCAAAGCATTTGAAATGCTCATTGTAACCATTGCAACCTACATTGGTTTTATTGTATTTGATTTAAACTATTCAATATTACTTGCTGTATGCGTAGGATTTTCAGTTGTTATTCCCTATATTGGTATGGTTATCGTTACTATTCCTGTCATCATTGTCGGTTTAATGCAATATGGACTATCTCCAGACTTTATTTACATGTTTATTGTTTACCTGGTTATTCAAGGCTTGGATGGCAATTTGCTTGTACCCATATTATATTCAGAAGCCGTGAGCTTACATCCTGTTGCGGTAATTGCTGCAGTTCTATTTTTTGGTAGTATCTGGGGATTTTGGGGCTTATTTTTTGCCATTCCGTTAGCAGCTGTCTCTTATACACATCTGACGCTGCCGACGATCTACTCTGTGTAGA
>CAJXRW010000323.1 GCA_913060525.1 uncultured Gammaproteobacteria bacterium | reverse complement strand
AGATTTCTGCCTGTCTCGTGGGCTCGGAGATGTGTATAAGAGACAGGCCATGGGAAGGGAAGAATTCGGGGCGAGTACATCTATAATGCTATCTGGCTCATTATTTTTTATAAATCTAAATAATGATTGAGCCATTACCATGTCACCAACCCAGGACGGTGCAACAATTAAATATTTTTTAGACAAAATGATTAAGCTTTATTTTGTTTCAAGTTGGAACTTATTTCCACAATATGGACAGCGATTTGTAGTTTGTTTCTCACTTAATTCAATATAGACACGAGGATGCTCATTCCAGACCTCACCTGTAAATTCAGGGCAGCTAATTGGTAAATCACTTTTTTTAACTTTGATCACTTTATCACTCATTATATTATCTCTCTAAATTCTAGTTGCTATGAAAATTATACTCATCTTGTTTTTGATTATCTATTCGAGAAATCATGAACCTAATTAAATTTTAGTTTCTTACCATATATTTATTCCATATATGCGTTATTTTTTCAGGGAAATCATTTATCTCATCCGTTTTTATGATTTTATCACCACCATTTAGCACAGCATGGTGTTGTAAGCCTCGATAATAACAGTAGGCGTCAATTAATAATTTTGAATCTTCTACGCTGATATGCTCAGAAGCTGCAAGAATTTGGAAAATTCTGACGTTATCAGTGTAAACGCTAAGTTCAGTATCTATTGAGCAATAGGCTAACACAAACATTTGAGCAAGAAATTCGATATCAACGATACCACCGGTACTTTGTTTTAAGTCATAACGATCACCATAGGCTTTAAGTAAGTTTTCTTGCATTTTTGTGCGCATGTCAATCACTTCTTTTATAACATCTGTGGGTTTTCTCTGGATTGATAATATGTTTTTTCGGATTTGTTTAAATTGTTGTTTTACAATTGAGCCTCCGCTAATAAATCGTGCACGAATTATAGCTTGATGTTCCCACAGCCATGCTTTGTTCTGTTGATAGTTTTCATAGGCATCTAATGAAGAAACAAGTAGACCGGCATTGCCTTCTGGTCTAAGTCGCACATCAACTTCGTAAAGCGAACCAGAATAAGACTTTGTATGCATATTGCTAATAAATTGTTGGGCAACTCGCACAAATATCTGAGAATCATTTTCGATTTCAGTTTTCTTGTATAGGAAAATAATATCTAGGTCAGATGATAAGCTAAGCTCATAACCGCCTAATTTACCATATCCAATAATGCCAAGGGATTTTTTTAGTATTTCAGTGTCTGATGGTGCTAGTTTAGGTGATTTTAATAATACTTCTGACCAAGAGTATTCTAATACAGTGTTGATGATACACTCTGCCAAAAATGTGAGTGCGTCGCCTGATTGCATAAGCGTTATTTTTTTATTTACGATCAGTAAGGCAATGCGATATACATGAATGAGTTTAAAACGATTTAGGGTCTCCAGGAATCCCTCTCGGTTGTCAGTTTGAATTTGCTCAAGTGTAAACCTAAGGCGTTTCTGGAAAAATTCTACGGTTGTAGGCCGATATAATTCATTTGGGTCATAGTAGTTTTTATCCACTTTAAAAGTATATTCAAGTAGTGAGGGATGGTTTAATAATTGTTGTCTGAACCAGGAAGAATATGTGAATACATTAATAAATCTTGGCAATAAATCATCCTGATTGTCTAGTAATAAGTATAAATAAGCAGGTCTACGTGCAATTTTAAGTAAGAAGATTTTAACTTCATTGAATATTTCCGCGAACGATATTTTATGCACATGGTTGGAGATTGATTTTTCAATAAGCGGTAAAATTTCAAACATCAGATTTTTAGCTTCTTCTGTGATGCGTTTTTTTTCGCTGACTAATGCTTTAAATAACTTAATTTCTTGTCGCAAATCTAATTCTTCTTTTGTGTTACTGATGTTCTCAACCTTTGGGTCTGATTGCTTTTTTGTTTCTTCTTTTTCTAGCAGACGCCCAAAATGAGTGGTACGATCAAATATTTCTACTACTTTTCCTCTGACTGTTTCTAATTCTTCCTGAAGTTGTTGCCAAGAGTCATATTGAAGCAACAAGCATTGACGTTCTTGTTCGATCTCATGGGTTGGTGCACAATGTTTTTGTTCGTCATTTTGCATCTGAATGGCATTTTCATAGTTTCTTAGAAATACATAACATTGGAATAAAGTTTTGACATCTTTATGAGACAAATATCCACATTGCTGTAGTGTATATAATGGTAGTTTAAAGGTTCGGCTCCTTAAATTCTTAACATGTCCGCCATAGATTAGTTGATAGCATTGCACGAGAAATTCAATTTCTCTGATTCCTCCTCGGCCAAGCTTGATATGGTCTACCATTTGTTTTTTTTCCATTTCAGTCATGATCATTTTTTTCATGTCTCGAATTGCAGCAGGCATTTTATAGTCAATATATTTTCGATACACAAAATCTCGAATCACATTATGTAGTTTTGATCGATCAGAAAATTCGCCAGTTATGATGCGACCTTTAACAAAGGCATAACGTTCCCATTCACGCGCGTGTTTATGGCAGTAATCTTCAAATGCTTTAATTGAACAAGTTAAAGGTGATCCATCGCCAAATGGTCTAAGGCGCATGTCAACACGATAAACAAAGCCATCAACGGTTACTTTATGCAGAGCATTAATCAGCTTTTGACCAACTTGGGTGTATATCATTTGTTTTGGATAAGCTCGACCACGTTTATTTTCAACTTCGCCGTCGCCATCATAAATGAACACAAGGTCAATATCCGATGAAAAGTTTAGCTCTCTACCGCCTAATTTTCCCATACCAATAATCATCAGTTCTGGCAATTCATCAATAATGGCTCTTTCTTGAATAACTCGGCTATGACAGTCCCTTAGTGTGAGTCGAATAAGTGCTTCTGCTAAGTATGATATGTCATCTGCGTGACGTTCAAAATCACCAAAACCGAGAGATTGTTGCCAAACTATTCTAACTGTTTCTGCTTGTCTAAAAAGCCTTAGCTTTTTATCCCTTTCTTCCTCAGATAATTCCAAGCCCAATATTTTTTCTAATTTAAAAGCAATCTGTGAATGGTATTCATTATCTAAAGATTCCATATCGCCTGATTGAAAAAGTTGGTTAAATAATTCAGGTTCTTTAACCGCAAATCTAGCAACGAATGTACTCGCTGAAAACACTCGTTTTGCGTGTTTTTCAAAATTATTATAATTAGGTAAAGATCTGTCTCTTATACACATCTGACGCTGCCGACGA
>CAJXRW010000322.1 GCA_913060525.1 uncultured Gammaproteobacteria bacterium | reverse complement strand
GGGCTCGGAGATGTGTATAAGAGACAGATATAAAACAGCACAAATTGCAGGTCCACTAGCTATTGCTACTTGGGTAATTGGGGCTGCAATAATACTTTTGTTGGCTTTTTGTTTTTCTGAGGTTGCTGTCAGATACCCTAAACGAGGATTATCAGCGATTGTCGCCACACTAACCCATAATGAATATTTTGGATTTCCTTTTGCAATTGCTAACTGGTTGGGTATCGTTGCGGTAATTGCACTTGAGGCTGACGCCACAGTTGAATATCTAATTACACTTTCTCCCACGCTTACGCCAATATTCTTTGTAGATGGCGTTCTTACTTTTTATGGAGAACTTCTATCCGCCGCATTAGTATTTGTATACGCAATAACAAACTACTGGGGCGTGCAATCATTAGTTAAAACAAACAATATACTTTCCGTGATAAAAGTATTTATTCCTGTTATTACGGCGATTGTCATTATGTCTGTCGCTTTTCATACAGAGAACTTTACGGTTGTTAATAACTCAGTAGCGCCATATGGTTATAGTGCAATTTTTACTGCCATTATATCAACTGGAATCATCATTGCTTTTAATGGCTTTCAGTCTGTTATTTCCTTTTCTAGCGAGATAGATAATCCTAGACGAAATATACCTCTTTCATTAACATTATCAATTGTAGTTTGTTTAGTCATATATCTATTACTTCAAATCTGTTTCGTAGGCGGAGTTGATACAAACAGTTTGAGCAAATCAGGATGGTCAGGTTTACAGTTTGATGCACCCATGGTTAACCTTGCCGCCGCTCTCGGTTTAGGATTTTTCTCGACCATCATTTACTTAGGCGCAGCAACAGCACCGCTAGGTACTGCCATGACCTTCGTAGGAACATCTACCAGAATGTTTACAGCCATGTCCAGAGAAAAGCAGGTACCTTCATATTTTGATAATGTTCATCCTAAGTATGGAATCTCAAGGCGATCACTTATCGCCAACATTATTTTTGCATTAATCTTTATTTTTGCATTCAAGAGCTGGGCGCTTCTTGCTCAAATACTAACAATATTCCATGTGTTCTCATACCTTCCCATTGTGATAGCACTGGTAATATTCAGGAACGTCCCATTCAAAGAGAACGAACTAAAATTTAGAATTCCTTTTGGCAAAACTATCGCCTTTTTCCTCTTTGCGCTCTTTAATTATCTTTTAACCTATAGTGATGCCATCATTACGTTAGAAGTCGTTGCCTGTTTTGTTATTTTCCAAATCATATTTATTGTATGTAGCTGTCGCAATATAAATGCATACGCAGCAGCAATAAATAAAAGCGCGTCTATTTTTATCTTTTTATTTGCACTGCTAGCATTAGTATGGTTTTCACCATCAAACTCAACGTACTTTAACACCACCTCTTTTGTTATTATTACAATTTTGTTCTCCTGTGTTTCGTTTTTTTGCTTAACAAAATTTGGCATTAGCAGCAAACTACATGAATCAGTCGGAAGCAAACCAGAATAATCCAAAAATAATCTATGCATTCATTTGCAACTAATCAGCAAAACTATAAACTCATTTTAAAACGATCTTGGTAACTGTTATGCAATATATCCACCAAGCAATAGATTTTGTTTTGCACCTAAACCTACATATCGGTGAACTTGTAAATTCATTTGGCTCTTGGGCTTATGTAATTTTATTTTTAATTATATTCTGTGAAACTGGATTGGTTATCGCCCCTTTCTTACCAGGTGACTCATTACTATTTGCCGCTGGGGCTGTCAGTGCTGTCGAAGGCGTTTCCATTAATGTTAATTTATTAGCGCCAATACTGATTTGCGCAGCATTATTGGGTGATACTTGTAATTATTGGATTGGTTATTTTTTTGGTGAGCATTTGTTCCATGAAGATTCAAAATTCTTTAAGAAAAAATATCTAGATAAAACCCATGCATTTTTTGAAAAATATGGTGGTAAAACAATCTTCATTGCCAGATTTGTTCCTATTATTAGAACGATGACTCCTTTT
The DNA here is from genome assembly GCA_913060525.1 of uncultured Gammaproteobacteria bacterium. GTDB lineage: Bacteria > Pseudomonadota > Gammaproteobacteria > Francisellales > Francisellaceae > CAJXRW01. The sequence continues at coordinate 1,239 of CAJXRW010000322.1, read as the reverse complement.
GTTGCAGGTATGGGGAATATGGGTTATAAAAAATTTATTAGTTATAGCCTATTTGCCGCGATATTTTGGGTATGCCTGATATTATATTCGGGCTATTTATTTGGCAACATTCCTATCGTAAGAGATCATTTCGGTATTATTGTTGGAGCTATTATCTTAATTTCAATTACCCCGCCTTTCATAGAATACATTCGCCATAAATACTTCAAAATAAAACACAGCGAAGACTAGAGCTTTGATCCCATTTATAAATATCAAGAACCCAACATGGGTCATATAATTTGCCAGTAAAGAAAGTATACTTTTAAAAATGCGCTGCCAATTAATGCATGATAAAGTCATACATTCACTACAAAATAACTCCTAATGCTATAAAATAATTCTTAATCGATGTAAATTTGCTTATGTTTTGAAAAAAACCATTACGCTTATCAGTTCTCTACTCATCTGTCATATTTTATATGCGGAAATTGAATTAGATAGTCAAATTAATTACGAGTATTATACAGTGCAATCAATAGGTCATAAAACAAACATGGGTAGCATGCCAGTTTATGACCAAGGCGATGCAGGTTCCTGTGTTACACAGGCCATCTCTTCTGTCATCAATGTACTTCATTATAAGAGGGCGAATTATGTCAGTACCAACTGCATACTAAACCTTGGAAATTTCTTTGCCAAACAAAACCTGGAGTACTTTAATAACGATACAAATAGAGATTTATACTTGTATAATAAGTTGATTGGCAGAAAATCTTATCCTTCTGGCTGGGAAGGTTCATATCCGTATGTTATTGCAACTCAAATTAATAATTATGGCATTATTCCCAAAACTCGGGAATATGTATGCGGTGCACCTAGAACTGATTTAATTACCCCGAATAAAACTAAAATTTTTGCACGATACCCGTTAAATAATCAAAACTGGTCTGTTATTTGCGATAACGGTATAAGCGGAAAAAAATGCACGCCTAGCTCAATTGGGGAAATCAAAAATGCAATTGATCATAACAGCTTGGTTGTTCTAGGTATACTTGTAACCCAAGAAGATTTGGAATATAAATACTACGAAAAGAATAGGCAGGGACAGCAACCTAATGTTTGGGCATTTACACCAACAATATATAAGTGTTTATTAAAGAATGGTGAGAAATGCGCTGATGATCCCATTAAAGGTGGGCATGCTATTGTCTGTCTCTTATACACATCTGACGCTGCCGACGATCTACTCTGTGTAGA
>CAJXRW010000321.1 GCA_913060525.1 uncultured Gammaproteobacteria bacterium | reverse complement strand
ATTTCTGCCTGTCTCGTGGGCTCGGAGATGTGTATAAGAGACAGATCTTGTTCTGGTTATTTATTATATCGATCATAACCAACACAATCTAATCTTTCAGAAACACCATTGTCATAATGCAAATCGATCCTCGATATGGCAAGTTTATCCAATCCAATTTCATCTTCAGAGTAATCAGAAACAACTTTTGATTGCATTAACGGAGAGTTATTCATAATTGGATCGTGTTTAGGCGCCCAAGTAATGTTAAATTTAATTGGGTTATCATTTTTAAGGTTCTGAAGAAGCTGGGACTTAGTAATGGTATGTACCTCATCATCACCAATCACATTGTATGTGACTTTCTCTACCCCAGCATCAAAACGCAAGAGAAGCTCTACGTAGCCTGAAATTCTTGAGAGATTATTCTCATGTACTTTATCGAGACACTCTACGCCTCCGTTAATAACATTAATAGTTTGCCCAAAACCGTATTCACCAAAATTAATATCACCACTAGCTTCTGATTCACCAACTGTTGTTTTTTTAGAGTATCGAACAAGATCAATATTTTTCCAATCGGTTGATAATGCATCCGTCATTGTTGGTTTAACATAATTTTTATATTCATTTGGGTCACAAGTAACCCCGCTACCAGGTTCACAAGAATCTGTGTAATTCACAAGCATATAAGCTAAGCTAGTTGCAAACCCATACATACCAGGTCGGTTGCTATTAATTCCGTCTGTTTTATCAGAGCGGTAAACCATTAATTCTGGATCATCATATAACCTGAAATCATCAAATATGGCTTTAGAATAAAATTTATAATTATAAGGGTATGATAATTGTTTACCACCACGGCCATAAAATTCAATTAATGGGTCATTCTGATGTGTGCCATAACGTCCACATATACCTTGTGCTTGATCACAAGGTGTTTCAACAATAGTTGAGAAAGAATATGTTATGCCTTCAAATCGTGATTGAAATGAACCACCACCAGTTTCCTGTGCGATATTCGCAAAGAAAGCAGCGATATGTCTCTTATCATCTAAAGCATTACCTGTATTGGCAAATTTGGAATATTTGCTTTGTTCATTTTCTGATTTAAACAGCGCTTTTTTACCTTGTGTGTCTATCTCAAATTTCTTGTAACCAAGCACATATGCATCAACTAGATTATCAAATGAAAAGTAGACATCACAACCATTATATCTACTATTTACCTTTCGAGATCCACAACCAGATTTGCGTAACTTATACTCAAGAAAGCTATCATTCGATGCTAATTCAGGGTAATCCTCTTGTTTAGGGAAGAAGAGCATATTGTAATAGGCTTTAGCGATATTATAATCATTCATAGAATCCGTTATTTTAATTCTTTTTGAAATAATCGGATCTGTTTTTGCTGCATTAGAAAGCACACGAACTATTCCATTGTCAGTCGTTATTGGATTATTAATAAAGTTTTCACGATCAAAGGTGACTTCTTCATATTCCAAAGGCTTGGCCTCTGTGTCAAATTGATTACCTCCAATGCTGAATTTAGCGAGTGAATGGCCGTCAGCATATGGTTTTGAATAAGAAGATACTGTAATCAACTGGGGTGTCATGGGTGGCATAATGACATCTGATCCGATATCCCGAAGTCGTTCAGCGATTTCCAATCTTTGGACAAGTGTTAGATATGGGAGAACATTATTTTCTTCAATCAACCGACTTTTTGCATCCAGTAAATTATTTCTTTCTTCCAGAGTCATAGGATTATATTTGGTCTTGCTCTCATCCGTAAATATTTGGTCATCATAGGCGGCTAGATCATCTTTAATTGATTCATAACGACTTTTGGTAGCGCTCATTTCATCACTATTCATTTCATTTTTGATTTTCTCAATCTCGATGAGACGTTGATCTAATTGTGACTTAGCTTTATTACTAGTCTCAAAATTAATAATTGCTTGATTGCCACTAATTTTTCTTTCTAAAAGCGCAGTTTGGCTACTGATGTCACTAATTTCACCAGGAAACATATAGGGTTTGTTATTCTCATCACGCAAAGTTGTCAAATCTTTAGTTTCAATGATAATTGTATTCTTTGAAAGGTTAACCTCTTTATCACAATAAATCGAAAGTATTACCTGCCAATCACCATTTTGGGTATCGTATTTATCTATATAACAATGAGTATCTTTTGGCATGTTATTTGATGCATAAGCACCTGATAATGTTGTCAATGCAATTATTAATGATCTAGAAACTTTCTTTATACTCATCTTTTGTCCTTAATTAAACAGAAGCAGGTTTATGCTATGTATAATAACCTAGATGGCAGAGTCAAGTTAACTTATCGCTGTCGTAATAATAACTAAGCCCTAGTAATTTTCACTCACATGATTATTTTTGGATCAAGCTAAAAATAACCATATTAAATTACTTTTATTGAATCAAATGAGTTGAAAATCCTGAGTTTTAGCCGTAAAACTCTTCTTAGGATGCTTGCTTCTAGATTTTTAAATAAGTTAAATTGGACAGCGCCTTTTATTCACTGGATATTATATTTGATAACCTGAGCAGAGAAATATTTCTTTCTATACCCATCAATAATAAGGTTTGTTGTAATCTTTGTAGAGATTCAATCTTAATAAGATATTTTTCTTTTCTTAATGGTGGATTAAAGTGAATTTTTAGTGGGTTTATTCAAGCGCCTGTGCACAGGATTCTTGTGCAGGTATCCTGAGCTTAATTGAATTACGGTAACTGGCAATTATTGTTTTAATTATTAAATACGTTAGGGTGTTCCAATTTAACAACTTGTTTTTGTGTTTGAATATTTAAAATACTTGATGAAATATTTTTTGAAACATACAAAAATGTAAATACAAGTAAACCTATTAACATTAAGAAAACAAAACTTTTCATTAAGTTTAAAATAAATATCCCCATCTATTTTCCTCCTTATAGTTTGTATGTGCCTAAAACTGAATATCAATTTTTCTGCATATTAATAACAAGAGGTATTGTATATTAAATAGATATTGATAGGATTGGCGGATATTACTAGCGCATAGTTATTTTTACTAAGCCATCGACTTACTCTTTATGGGTGTTAATTTATATACTGTGCTTTAACTAAGTTTCTTAGGCATTAACATGGCTAAGTTAGAAGATATGCTAAATAGTAAGTATAGTTATTTTCATACACATCTGTTTTAGTTAAATAGCTAGGAACTATATAAATACTGTCTCTTATACACATCTGACGCTGCCGACGATCTACTCTGTG
>CAJXRW010000320.1 GCA_913060525.1 uncultured Gammaproteobacteria bacterium | reverse complement strand
GAGATTTCTGCCTGTCTCGTGGGCTCGGAGATGTGTATAAGAGACAGATGCAGAACTCACATCACAAGCAATAATGAGCTTATCTGCTTCTAACTTGCCTAAGTTAGACTCAACTATGATTTTATGGTCAGATTGTTCAAGGCGCTCAATCTGAATATCATATTTGATATCTAGTTGGTAGAAGCTTACTAAATGGTCAATGAATGACGCCATCCCATTTTTAAAACCAAAGCATCTAGGAAAGTTTTTATCTCTTTTTTTAACCTTAAAAAGCAAATCAGCAGGAAAATCCTGAGCATTCTGTGACAGAACAGCATTAAAACAATATTTCAAGATACTTGCATAGTTTCTCTTACCAAATATTTTAGAATAATGCTGGCTAACAGATTTGCCCACCCTAGAGGTCATGTACCATTTCAACATTCCAATCGCCATTGGAATGTTGTGAAGTTTTTTGAAGATACTAATGAAATTACCACTATCGTCAAATAAAAATGGTAATTTTTCTTTTTCAACAATTTGAGATTGAAACTGAGTTTTTTTTATCAAACTTAAACAGTTCTGATATGAGTTATAAAAACTATGGGCACCAAGCTCAATATTTACCTTGTTTTTATATGAGTCAATTATACCACCAGACTTGGAACTTTTTTCAAGCACAAGAACCTCATAACCCAACTCTTTTGTCTTTATAGCTGCTGAAATACCACTTATCCCAGATCCTATCACGATGATTCTTTTTGCAGACATGGCAACATTCTATAATTATTGGCATAAAAATCAGTGTAGCATACAAATACGCAGGGACGATCTGAGTTCATCCATAGAGTTTTATAGAAAACAGCGTTATACTTGACAGCTATTTAGAATGATCAAGAAATTGCTATGTTAGAAGTAAACATTCAACGCTCTCAAATTAAAGATATGCTATCTAGAGTCGATGTTCTTAGGGGGTATCTTTGACTATGATACCAAGAAAGAACGACTCGAAGAAGTTACTCAAGAACTCGGCGAATCAAACGTATGGGATAACCCTGAAAAAGCCCAAGAACTAGGCAAAGAAAAATCATCGTTAGAAGCTGTCGTAGAAGGTATTGACCATATCATTAATAATTTGAATGATGCAAATGACCTTTTAGATATTGCCGTTGAAGAAAATGATCAAGATACCTTCAATGAAATAATGATAGATATTGAGAAATTTGAAAAAGAATTAGCTACGCTTGAATTTAGACGTATGTTTTCAAATGAAATGGACCCTAATAACGCTTTTTTAGATGTCCAATCAGGTTCTGGTGGGACAGAGGCACAAGATTGGGCCTCAATGTTAATGCGTATGTATCTAAGATGGGGTGAAGCGAACGGTTTTAAAACTGAACTTATTGATATCTCAGACGGTGAGGTTGCAGGCATAAAAAATTGCACTATCCAATTTAGTGGGGAATATGCATATGGCTGGCTCCGTACAGAAACAGGTGTCCATAGACTCGTCAGAAAATCACCATTTGATTCAGGAAATCGCCGCCATACTTCGTTTGCAGCTGTATTTGTCTCTCCAGAAATTAATGATGATGTAGAAATAGATATCAACCCCGCAGATTTACGTATTGACACCTACCGCGCTTCTGGTGCCGGTGGACAACATGTGAATAGAACAGATTCAGCTGTCAGAATTACCCATATCCCTACCAACACTGTCGTCCAATGTCAGAATGATAGATCACAACATAAAAACAAAGCACAAGCAATGAAGCAATTGCAGTCAAAACTGTATGAATTAGAAATGCAAAAGCGAAATGCTGAAAAACAATCTCTTGAAGATAGCAAATCTGATATTGGTTGGGGAAGCCAAATTCGCTCTTATGTATTGGATCAATCTCGTATTAAAGATTTAAGAACAGGAATCGAAAATACAAACACCCAAGCCGTGCTTGATGGCGACTTAAATAAATTTATTGAAGCAAGCTTGAAAAAAGGCTTATAAACTCAGAATACGGAATAATAACCATGACACAAAAATTACAACCATCTGCAGAACAAGACGTAAAACTTGATGAAAATGCACAAATTACAATTCGCAAAGAAAAATTACAACACCTAAGAGATAATAGTATTGCCTTCCCAAACGGTTTTGAACGCAATGTAGTCGCTAAGTGCTTAGTAACAAAATATGGTGAATTATCAAAAGAAGAATTAGAGGCGATTGAAGATAAAACTCTCTATAAAATGGCCGGCAGAATGGTATTAAGACGTGTAATGGGTAAAGCTGCGTTTGTGACAATACAAGATATGTCTGGACGCATTCAAGCATATATCCGTAAGAATTTATTGCCTGAAGAGCAATTTGAGCAGTTCAATCAAAGTTGGGATTTAGGAGACATTGTCGCAATTGAAGGTCATGTCTTTAAAACAAATACAGGTGAACTTTCTGTAAAAGCAAATAATATTAAATTATTAACCAAGGCTTTGCGCCCTCTTCCAGATAAATTTCATGGCCTAGCTGATCAAGAGCAACGCTATCGTCAACGTTATGTCGATTTAATTACAAATGAAACCAGTCGAAATGTGTTTCAAACGCGCTCTAAAGTGATCACTTTTTTTAGACAATACTTTAACGATCATAAATTTATGGAAGTTGAAACACCCATGATGCATAGCATTCCTGGTGGCGCAGCGGCTAAACCTTTTATCACACACCATAATGCCCTGGATATGCAACTTTATTTGAGAATTGCACCAGAACTCTATTTGAAAAGATTAGTCGTGGGTGGATTTGAGCGCGTTTATGAAATTAATCGCAATTTTAGAAACGAAGGGTTATCAACGCGTCATAATCCTGAATTCACCATGATAGAGTTTTACCAGGCCTATGCCACATACCAAGATTTAATGGATTTGACTGAAGACTTATTACGTAAACTAACTGAGTCTGTACTTGGCACCACTACTGTCAACTACCAAGGACAAGTATTTGATTTTGGACAACCATTTGAAAGGATTAGTGTTTTTGATTCCATCTTAAAATATAACCCGCATCTCACAGCAAACGATATCAATAATATAGCCTCAGCAAATTCAGTTGCTGAAAAACTAGGCATTAAAGTTGAACCACACTATGGTTTAGGAAAAATCCAAATTGAGATATTTGAGAAAACCGTTGAAGAAAAATTATCCCAACCAACTTTCATTACTGAGTATCCTGCCGAAGTCTCACCACTAGCAAGAAGAAATGACTGTCTCTTATACACATCTCCGAGCCCACGAGACAGGCAGAAATCTCGT
>CAJXRW010000319.1 GCA_913060525.1 uncultured Gammaproteobacteria bacterium | reverse complement strand
CGAGATTTCTGCCTGTCTCGTGGGCTCGGAGATGTGTATAAGAGACAGGATTATATCAGAAGAATATAAACACGGTTTTGTTACTGATATTGAACAGGATATTTTAGAGGCTGGATTAAACGAGGATGTTATTCGGTTTATTTCTAAAAAGAAAAAAGAACCAGAATTCATGCTTGAATGGCGTTTGGATGCCTATCAAAAATGGTTAGAAATGGATGAGCCGACATGGGCGCATGTCCACTATCCTAAAATAGACTTTAATTCTATTTGTTATTATGCAGCACCAAAGTCAGATGATGATCGTCCTAAAAGTTTAGATGAAGTGGATCCAGAGTTATTGGAAACTTATAATAAACTTGGTATCCCTTTGCATGAACAAGAAATGCTTGCAGGGGTCAGTAATGTTGCCGTAGATGCAGTATTTGACTCAGTTTCCGTTGTCACCACTTTCAAGGAAAAATTGGCTGAGGCGGGCGTTATATTTTGCCCAATATCAGAAGCATTGCAAAAACATCCTGAGCTGGTTAAGAAATATCTTGGTACGGTTGTCCCTAAAAAAGATAATTATTATGCCACACTCAACTCAGCGGTATTCAGTGATGGTTCATTTGTCTATATTCCAAAAGGCGTTCGCTGTCCAATGGAGCTTTCGACTTATTTTAGAATCAATGCATTAAATACAGGACAATTTGAGCGTACCCTAATCATTGCTGATGAAGGCAGCTATGTTAGTTATCTAGAAGGTTGTACAGCACCCATGCGTGATGAAAATCAACTGCATGCTGCCATTGTCGAATTAATAGCAATGGATGATGCGGAAATCAAATATTCAACCGTTCAAAACTGGTATCCAGGCGATAAAAATGGAAAAGGCGGAATCTATAATTTCGTGACTAAGCGTGGTCTATGCAAGGGTAATCGATCAAAAATATCCTGGACTCAGGTCGAAACAGGTTCAGCGATTACTTGGAAATATCCGAGTGTGATTCTGCGTGGTAATGATTCAGTTGGTGAGTTTTATTCTGTTGCTTTAACACGTCATGCACAGCAAGCGGATACAGGTACAAAAATGATTCATATTGGCAGTAATACTAAAAGTACCATTATTTCCAAAGGGATATCGGCTGGTCGAGCTCAAAATGCTTATCGTGGTCTAGTGCGTATATTACCAAGTGCAAATAATTGTCGTAATTTTTCACAATGTGACTCATTATTGATTGGTGACCAATGTGGTGCCCATACTTTCCCGTATATTGAAGCAAAAAATAAAACAGCTCAGATTGAGCATGAGGCAACCACATCTAAAATTTCTGATGACCAATTGTTTTACTGTAAGCAAAGAGGAATGTCAGAGGAAGATGCAGTTGCCATGATCGTGAATGGGTTTTGTAAGGATGTATTCAAAAAGCTACCTTTAGAGTTTGCGGTTGAAGCGCAGCGATTAATGGAAGTCAGTTTAGAAGGTGCAGTTGGTTAAGCAGAGTTAAATAGAGAGAGTTTATAAAATGTTAAAGATTCGTAATTTACACGCAACAGTTGAAGACAAAGCAATTTTAAAAGGCTTGAGCTTAGAAATAAAGCCAGGTGAAGTACATGCCATTATGGGACCAAATGGGTCAGGTAAAAGTACCTTGAGTAACATTATTGCAGGTAACGATAACTATGTGATTACCGAAGGTAGTATTGAATACCAAGGCAAAGATTTGTTAGAGCTTGATGTCGCAGAACGTGCGGCTGCTGGCATTTTCCTTGGATTTCAGTACCCCATTGAAATTCCAGGTGTGAGTAATGTGCAGTTTATAAAGACTGCGGTTAATAGTGTGCGTAAGGCAAATGGTCAACAAGAATTAGATGCGATGAATTTTATGAAATCATTAAGACAAAAAATGCAGGTCTTAAAAATGGATCAGAAATTCATGAAACGTGGGGTGAATGAGGGCTTTTCTGGCGGTGAAAAAAAACGTAACGAAATGCTCCAAATGATGATGTTAGAGCCGACTTTATGTATTTTGGATGAAACAGATTCTGGTCTGGATATTGATGCACTTCAAGTGGTAGCAGAAAGTGCTAACCATATGCGTGGTGAAAAAAGAAGCTTTATTGTTATTACGCATTACCAACGCCTATTAAATTATATTAAACCAGATTACGTCCATGTATTGTCAGATGGAAAAATCATTCGTTCTGGTGATGAAAGTTTATCACACGAGCTTGAAGCAAAAGGCTATAGCTGGATATCTGAAACAGCATAAGGTGAAAACATGTTTGATATAAAATTTGAAGCCCAAGATTATCTCCCTGAAAACATTTCTCATCAAATCGAATTTAGAAATAATGCTTGGCAATTCTTTGAGAAAAATGCGTTCCCAAAAAAATCTGAAGTTTGGAAGTATACAGACTTAAGCAAATTCATTCCGTCATCGCAATCACTTTTAAAAGTTGAAGGGAAGCCTGATTTTGAGCGTGATAAAATTGAAAAACTTAAAGACTCACATAGAATTTCTTTGATCTTTTATGATGGAAAATTAGATGAATTCGCATCTGATATTGATGCCTTATTTGATGAGGGCGGTTACATCAAGCGCATTGCTAGTGTCAAATCTGAAGTTGATTATACAAAAGATGATTTCATGAAAGCACTCAATGACGCAGCGCATACTGATGGTCTACATATTGCTATTGGGGCTAATTTACAAGTGAGCCAAGAAGTTGAGTTTATTTACATAGCTTCAGATGTAACAGCAGGAAAGGTACACAATTATAAAAATATTTTTGAAGTTGAAGCGTATGCCGAGCTAAAAATAATTGAAAAATTTGCTGTATTTGGTGACGTTGATTCAGCCCAAACCTTTAATATCCAGTCAGAATGTCAGCTACACGAAGGTGCTAAGCTTTCAAGTGATGTTGTGTTAAATCATTGTGCCGAGCCATTTTCGGTTATCCACTCATTTAAAGCAAATCAAAAGAAACATAGTCAATTATCATATACAAACTTGGCGTTAAAAAATGATTTGAATCGTTTTGACGTTAATATTTTTTTAAATGAAGAAGGTGCAGAAGCATCGGTTAATGGCGCAACAATCGCTTCAGAGAATGCGCATACTGATCACCATATTTATGTTGAGCATAATGCCAGCCACACCACCAGCAATGTGAAATATCGTATGGTGGCTTCAGATAAAGCCTCGGCGACATTTAATGCTAAGGCAGTTGCAAATAAAACAGTCAAGGGTATTAAGGCTGTCTCTTATACACATCTGACGCTGCCGACGATCTACTCTGTGT
>CAJXRW010000318.1 GCA_913060525.1 uncultured Gammaproteobacteria bacterium | reverse complement strand
GAGATTTCTGCCTGTCTCGTGGGCTCGGAGATGTGTATAAGAGACAGGCGTATAATGGCAGCAGCAAACATCGCGCCAATATAAATAGGAAAGACTAACTCATGTGCTTTTAACCAAAAGGTTATGATGGAACCTATTGTGATTGCAAAAGCGATGACAACAACTGCACTGAATACACCTGTATCAGAGATTTTCATCTTTGAGGATCTAGTATGATCTGATTCAATATGCGCATCTTCTAATATTGCTTTATCGGCTTGTAATTTATGTTTTTTCATTAGTTGTTTAGCAACAGGTCCTCCGATTAAACTGCCTGATATTAGCCCAAAGGTGGCAGCAGCTATGGTAATGGTTGTTGCATTATCCAAATGAAAATCATGTTCAAGTAATGGCCCAAAGGCAGCGGATGTACCATGACCACCGGTCATCGGAATAGACGATAGGGCGATGCCGAATATAGAAGTTTGACCTAATAATTTGGCAAGAGATATCCCAAGCACATTCTGGAAAATAACCAGAATGGTAGCAAGGATTAAGAATAAAATAACTGCTTTACCCCCTTTAATTAAAAATTTTATGCCAGCAGAAAAACCAACAGTGGCAAAAAAAGTAATCATTAAGATGGTTTGTAAGTTGTTATGAAACGTCAGGTGTAAAATATTACATTCAGATAACACGGTAATGATAATGGAAAAAATTAATCCACCAATGACAGGGGCAGGAATAAAAAATCGTTCTAATATTGCAATTTTATGCTGTAAAAATCGTCCCGTTAATAATACCAGAATTGCTGTTATCAGCGTGCCATTTATTCCAAGATCAAAATAGATAGGTGTCATTTTTTTCCGATTTATGTAGCGTAATAATGATAATAATAGCGGTTTAATATCAATACTTATAATGTATTTAAAGCTTATGTTTCATTTCGGTTTAAATGGGCTCATATTTCCCATAGTTTTACAGCATATAAAAAATATAACTTATTGTGACATAACAAGAAAATAACCATATTTTTGCTAAAGTATGGCTAATGATTAAATGACGCTGAATTTTCATGAATAAAAATAAGACAAAACTGGCTAAAATCCTATTAACTTCACTCGTGACTTACGGTAGTACAGCATATGCGGATGGTGACATATTACTTTCAAACAAACCTTTGGAGCATGCGCCGATCGGTGTAATGGGTGATCATACTCATAAAAAAAATGAATGGATGCTCTCATTGCGTTATGGACAAATGTACATGGGGGATAACTATAACAATACCCAACAAGTTGGTGCGGCGGATATTTTTAATGAAGGCTATATGGCTGCACCTGAAAATATGACTACTTACATGGTAATGGGCGGTTTGATGTATGGCGTAACCGATTATCTAACGCTTATGGTAATGACAGGGTATGTGTATAAAGACATGTTGATGACGACCAAAACGCAAAGCTTCACCATGACCAGTCAGGGGTTAAGTGATACATCAGTAACAGGCATGATTCAATTTTGGGAGTCAAAAGATACCAAAGCGCATATAAGTCAGAGCGCACATGTTAATGTTGGTGTCAGCATACCCACTGGGAGCATTAATCAAACAGGCGATATGCCCATGGGTAATGATATGTTATTAGGCTATCCGATGCAGTTAGGTTCAGGTACATTTGATCCAATATTGGCATTAACGTATAAATTTAACATTGATACTTGGGCATTTGGTTCTCAATTCAATACCATTTTACGCCTTTATGATAACTATAAAGGCTATCATTTAGGTAATGAATATCGTCTTTCTGCCTGGGCGGGTAAAAACTTTAGTAAAAATTTGGGTATCTCACTGCGAGCGCAAGGAAGGGTTTGGGATAAAATAAGTGGTGCAGCATCGGGTTTAAATCCTAATATGTCACCTTTAAATAATCCAGATGTGTCAGGTGGTGAGCGTATTGATGTGTTGTTAGCAATTAACTATATTCAACTTGATGGGATGCTTGCGAATAATCGATTAGCTGTAGAATTTGGTATTCCAGTTTATCAACGGCTTAATGGTCCTCAGCTTGGATTAAGTTATATGCTTTCTTTGGGCTGGCAGTGGAGTTTTTAAGTAACAAGTTGCTATTTATTTTAGTGCTATTCACCTGCTGGTTTTGCATTGGTTTTTTTAAGCTTTATATTCATCAGATTGCATTTCTTTAATACGACTCATCGTTCTTTGGAATTCAAACTTGACACGCTTGCCTTGGTAAATTTCTTGCATCGGAACTTCTGCTGCAATAACCGTAATGGTGCGGTTATCATAAAGTTCATCAATAAATGCGATAAAACGGCGTGCCTGTTCTTCGTGTGCTTCCGTCATAATATGTAAGTTACTAATAAATACGGACTTATATTTGCCTGCGATATCAATATAGTCATTCACACCACGACCATGACCACATATCACGGCAAAATCGAACCAGACACAGGTTTCCGAGGTTGCATAACACATAATGTGTCTACCTTCGAGTAATAAGGATTGATTGGATAAGTAGTCGTTATTTGTGGCGAGTTTAAATAGTTTGTCGAGTTTCGTTACGCCTTCTTTCATGGGGTAGAAATAACGTTCACTTTGAATCATTTCACGCCAGCGATAATCGACACCAGCATCCAGATTAAAGACCTGAACGTTGTCCTTTAGTGCTTTGATGGCAGGTAAAAAACTTTCTCTTTGTAAACCACCAGCATAGAGTTTATCTGGCTCCACATTAGAGGTTGCAACGAGACAAACCCCTTTTTCAAATAACATGGTAAATAGACCGCCTAGAATCATGGCATCCGCGATATCCTCAACAAAAAACTCATCAAAACAAATTAAACGATACTTGTTTGCCCAGTCTTCTGCGACCAGGTGTAATGAGTTCTTTTTACCTGAATACTCATGAAGACCACCATGAACTTGTTTCATAAAATGGTTAAAATGAATGCGGATTTTTTCATCAATTTCGATGTTGTCAAAAAACAAATCCATAATAAAGGTTTTACCTCGACCAACACCACCCCAAAAATAAACGCCTTTAATTGGATCAGCAGTTAAGGCTTTTGAAAACTGTAGCCAACGTGTTTTACGTTTTGGTTGTTTTTTAAAGTCATTACAGATACGTTGGAGGATACCAATTGCTTCTTCTTGAATATGATCTTCTTCATAATTTTGTTTATGGATATATTCTCGATAAGCAGTTAGTAGTTGCATAAATGACATGATGGATGGTTATCCATAAAATCTGTCTCTTATACACATCTGACGCTGCCGACGATCTACTCT
>CAJXRW010000317.1 GCA_913060525.1 uncultured Gammaproteobacteria bacterium | reverse complement strand
CAGCGTCAGATGTGTATAAGAGACAGCCATTGGAGATTGATTCGAATGACGACAATAGAACCAAATGAGAACTGCCCAGTTGGTGCAACAGTAAAAATATTAAGTGGAAAATGGAAACTGTTAATTTTATTTAGTCTAGAAGAAAACACTAAACGTTTTAATGAATTACGCCGAGAAATACCAGAAGTTACTCAAAGAATGCTAACCAATCAACTCAGAGAACTAGAAAATGATAAAATAATTGAACGGAAAGTTTATGCTTGTGTGCCACCAAAAGTTGAATACTCATTATCTCCTATTGGTCAAACCCTCTCGCCCTTATTAGGGCATATGAAAAAATGGGGTGCTTGTTATATTAAACAGCGGAAACAAATCTAGTAACTATTCAAAGCATAGAAAAGCAACCCACTTTTTTTGACAACGTCTTTGAAGCAGAAAATTTGATCACACAAATAGAAAAATAAACTATTACAGATAAATTGACAGGCTGAAGAGGGAATTTTCAAATAATTCAACTCTTTGTCCAGAAACCAAAAACCTTTTTCTTAATCCTACAAATTAAAACAAACCACTTTTGGTTCCGTCATTTCTTCAAGGGCGAATTTAACGCCTTCACGACCTAAACCACTCCGCTTACGACCACCAAATGGCATCAAATCAACGCGATAGTCGGTAGAGTCATTAATAATAACCGACCCACTATCAAGATTGTGAATAGCATAAAAAGCTTGATTCAAGTCCTTAGTAAATATTGCTGCATGCAGCCCATATTGTGATTCGTTTGATTTAGTAACGGCTTCTTCCAGAGATTCATATTTCTTTAGGTAAGCAACTGGACCAAACACTTCTGTTTTAGTGATTTCAGCTTCATTTGGAACATTTTCAAGTAAAGTTGGCTCAACCAAAGTGCCTTTGCGATGACCCCCAATCAGAACTGATGCACCATTACGCTTAGCATCATCAATCATTTCAACGACTCTTATTGCATCGTGTTCAGTAATCATCGGACCAATAGAAGCATTGTCATCAAATTGTGACCCTGCTTTAACATGCTTGCTATGCTCTAAAAGCTTTGATTTAAATTCTTCATAAATACTTGCTTGAACATATATTCGCTGCACACCAATACAATTCTGACCAACAGCATAAAATGCACCAGAAGCAATAGACTCTGCGGCCTTATCTAAATCTGCATTTTCGGTAACGAT
This sequence comes from uncultured Gammaproteobacteria bacterium, assembly GCA_913060525.1. Lineage (GTDB taxonomy): Bacteria > Pseudomonadota > Gammaproteobacteria > Francisellales > Francisellaceae > CAJXRW01. The sequence goes on along the minus strand of CAJXRW010000317.1, from coordinate 2,086 downwards.
AACAGGTGAGTTTGATCCTAATTCCATACTTACTTTTTTTAGACCCGCTTGTTTAATTATTTTTTCACCCGTTTCAACACCACCTGTAAATGAAATCATGCGTATGCGTTCGTCTTCCACAAGTGTAGTCCCAACTTCACTTGCAGGGCCTGTAATGACCGAAAGGATACCTTTAGGCAGTCCAGCCTCATCAAATAACTTTGCCAAATATAGGGCTGATAATGGAGTGACAGTCGCTGGCTTTACAATAACCGCATTTCCCCCAGCAATAGCTGGACCAACTTTATGGCAGACTAGATTTAACGGATCATTATAAGGCGTAATGGCGCCAATTATCCCAACTGGTTCACGAAAATAATAACCTGTTCTATTCTCAGAGCCTGAGCAACTATTAAAAGGTAACGTCTCGCCACTCAAACGCTTTGCTTCTTCAGCAGAGAGCTGAATCGTATTAGCTGCCCTACCCACTTCTTTATGCGCTTCTTTAAGCGTTTTACTGCCTTCTTGCGCAATAATTCTAGCTAACTCATCCTGTCTTTCTAATATTAGTTTGGCAACGTGACTCAAGATATTAGAGCGTTCATACACAGAAAGCTTATGATTTATTTTATAGCCTTTTTCAGCTAGAGATATTGCTTCAAGCATATCATCTCGACTGCCTTTAGGGACGTAGTCAACAACACTTTGATCGTAGGGGTTGTGTACAGGGATTTTTTCGCTTTTATTTACCCAATTTCCACCGAGATACATTTCCATGGGATACCTTCTCCTTATCTGTTAGATGTTTGCAATTTCTCAACAAACCGTAACCTAATAAGCAGCCGAACGCCCTATGCATACTTGTATTACATACGGATGTACTGACTTAAAAACAGTTCTGTGAGTCTCCTTTATATGTGTCGTGAATGAATAGTTTGGATTGATTTCTAAACTAAATAATTTATAAACGGTTTATGGCTAGCAAGTCACTGACTAATGCAAATCCCGTTTCAATTTTACCCGCCCCTGGTCCTGAAATGGCTACTTTACCTAATAAGTCTGTATCAATCGCAATGGCATTCGTGGCACCAGAAACACCAGCCAAAGGATCGCTGTTATCAAGGCAGACTGGCTTAACTTCACCAACAACACCTTGTTCAGTCTTTTTCACACTACCTATTAACTTCCAAGTTTTACCCTGTGATTGTGCTTCTTTAATATCTTGAACGGTAATGTTTGTAATACCTTCACGTTTTACTTCATGTGTTTTTAAAGCCGCTCCCATAACCACATTTGCCATAATCACAACTTTAGCCAATACATCGTAACCTTCGACATCAGCAGTTGGGTCTGCTTCTGCGTATCCTAATTTTTGCGCTTGATCTAATGCAGATTGATAATCACACCCTTTTGCCATTTCAGTTAACATGTAATTAGTCGTACCATTGAATAAACCTGAGACTTCTTTTATCTCACAGCCAGCTAATTCATTTTGAATTAGTTTAATGACGGGTGTACCAGCTATGACCGTTCCTTCAATTCCCCAAAAACAGTTAGTTTTATCTGCTAACGCTTTAAGGTTTTGATAATCAACCGTCACAGGACCTTTATTTGTTGTTACCAAATGTTTACCATTTTCAAACGCAACTCGATGATGCTCAAGCGCTGGTCCACCTGTTTTGATATCAGTATACGTTGCTTCGCAAATGACATCCGCATTTGTTCCAACAATGGTATCGATTGGATTTAAACCTTTTTTAGCAGAAAGTTTATCAGCGATCAGCTCTAAACTCTCACCCTTTGCTGCTTGAGATAATAATAAATCAATATCCAGACCATCTGGATTATAAACACTACCAAAACGGTTATCTGCAATGGCAACAACTTCATAGTCATAACCATTTTGCTGTTTAAGCACGTCTTTTTTATTTTTTAAAATTTCTAATAAACCTTGGCCCACTGTACCAAAACCGATAATCGCTAATTTCTGCTTTTTCATACTCGTCTCACTATAATAATTAAATTGAAATGTTGCGAATATGTTGCCAGTTTTCTAGCCAAAATTAAATGAAAGCTGAATAAAATAATATCTGTCTCTTATACACAT
>CAJXRW010000316.1 GCA_913060525.1 uncultured Gammaproteobacteria bacterium | reverse complement strand
ATCTACACAGAGTAGATCGTCGGCAGCGTCAGATGTGTATAAGAGACAGCACATAGAGCGTTTCATGCGCATTCATGACGATAATATCTTGGTCTCTTAAATAGCCCATTTCACGTGCCATTTGCGCACTTTTAGCCACTTCGCCCATCGCAATATTTTTATAGTATTTTTGAAGTGTTTTTTCTGGATCAATGGAAGATTGCGCACGTAACGCCATTTCTTTACACCCACCACCTGCTGGCACCAAGCCAACTCCTACTTCAACCAAACCAATATAGCTTTCCAATGCCGCCACGGTGCGATCACAATGGAGCATCATTTCACAACCACCACCAAAGGCAAAACCTTGTACAGCAGCCACAACTGGAACCATTGAATAACGCAAGCCTAACATGGCTGTCTGGAAGTTATTAATGGTTTCTTTAACGGCGTCCGCACCATCTAGCATAAATGCCATGCCAAATTCTTCCAGATTGGCACCAACACTAAAGTTGCTACTACCACGTTGATAAATGACAATACCATCAAAGTTTTGTTCTTCAGCAATTTTAACTGCTTCGCCTAATGTTTGAAGCACTTCTGAACCAATGGTACACATTTTAGTTTTGACAGTAACAATTAGAATATTGTCACCTGTCGTCCACAGACGCACAGAATCATTCTCTAACACAGTCTCACCTTCGTTAAACTTTTCGTTTAAGACTGGATCAGGATAAGCCTGTCTTTCATAAACAGGCAATTGACGACGTCCTTCATATTTACCTTCACGTGCATTATAAGCCTTACCATGTGCATCATAAGCACCATCAACTTTTTCAACCCAACCAGGTAAATCAACAGCAACAATGGTGTTACCGTTGGCATTATCTTCTTTTATCCATTGTGCAACTGTATCCCAACCTGCTTTTTGCCAAGTTTCAAACAAACCTTCTTTCCAGCCAAATCCCCAACGAATGGCTAAATCACAATCACGTGCAGTATCCGCAATTTCTGGTAAGTGGTATGCGGCATAGTGGAAGCTATCACGGAAAATAGAATAAACAAATTGTGCTTCAGGATGATCAGATGCCTTTAAAGCCTGAAAGCGTTTAGCGGCATCTTTCTCTTTGAGTATCTCAACAACTTCTTTGTCGGCTTTCCCTGTTGATGGGCGATATTCACCTGTTTTTGTATCTAAAACCGTAATATCTTTACCCACTTTTTTATAGATTCCACATTTCGTCTTATTACCTAATGCCCCTTTTTCAATCAAACCTTGTAACCATTCAGGTGCTTCATAAAAGCACAGCCAAGGATCATCTTTAGCCGTATTATAAGTATTGTTGGTGACATGAAGCATGGTATCCAAACCAACTAAATCCGCTGTTCTAAATGTCGCGGAATTTGGGCGCCCTAATAATTTGCCCGTTAGTTGATCGGCAACTTCAAATGGAATATCAAATTTTTCTGCGTATTTCATCACCGTAGACATGGCAAACACACCTAAACGATTCCCAATAAAATTCGGTGTATCTTTGGCACGTACGACACTCTTACCAAGCGTTTCTGTCATAAATGTTTCAAGGTTATCTAGGAGTTTAGCATCTGTCTTGGCATGAGGGATAATCTCAACTAATGGTAAATAACGTGGTGGGTTAAAAAAGTGGATACCGCAGAACTGTGACTTAATCTCTTCAGCTAACGTACCAGCTAGCTCTGTAATACTTAAACCAGAAGTATTTGTCGTAAAAATTACACCTTTTTTAAGGTGCGGATTGATTTTATTATACAGGTCTTTTTTCCATTCCATTTTTTCAGCAATGGCTTCAATAATAAAATCACAAGATTCAAGCTTCTCAAGATCATCTTCATAATTAGCTGCTGTAATCCCTTCAATTGTTTGGCTTGAACCATAAGGTGCTGGATTCATTTTTTTCATATTAGCCAATGCCTTGTTAGCAATGGCATTTTTATCACCCTCTTTAGCAGGTAAATCATATAAAAGCACTTCAACTTGTGCGTTTGCAAAATGTGCTGCAATTTGTGCACCCATGACACCTGCACCCAGTACAGCTGCTTTTCGTATCGTCACTTGACTCATAAGCTCTATCCTTCCGTTGAGATTATTAAAATATTCATCAATACCTTCAAAAAAATATAGGGTAATTCTGCCGAAACCTCAATTAACAGGGCTATTTTTATGAATCATTTCCAGGCTTTCTAACTCAATATGATTCATATCAATAACCGGCCAGTTTCTTTCTATTGCTATTTGAGAAAGCCTTTGATCAGGATTAACAATAATCGGTGTATCAACATGGCTAAGTAATGGTAAATCGTGAACTGAATCTGAATAAAAACAAGTTGGCAAGGCAAAATCAATATTATGCTGCTGGCGCCAATGCTGGAAGCGAATGACCTTCCCTTCTTCATAACTTGGTTGACCGATTATATTGCCCGTATAATATTCATCTTTTGTTTCCATTTGAACCGAAATAATATTATCTGATTCAAAACCAAGGGCTTTTCCAATCTCCTTGACCAGAAGTTCAATGGTTGCTGAAATTAATAATAATGCGTGCCCCTGAGATCGATGCCAGTCAATCACGTTAAGCGTCTGATGATAAAAAACAGGCTTGACTTTTTGTTCAACAAAACTTGAGACAATTTTTTTGAGATCAGGGATTTTAGTATTGACTAACTGAGAAATTGCAAACTGATAATAACCCAGAAAGTCTAGTCGACCTTCATAATATTCATTTTCAAAATATAAAACTTTCTGTTTGAAAGATCCTATATCTTTAATTAAGCCAATCTGGCAAAGATAGTCAGCAAATAAGTCACCAGAATCCGCATTAATTAAAGTTTTGTCTAAATCGAAAATAGCAATTTTCATATAATCAACAATCTAATAACTTAGTTTTTCAGCACATCGAAGAAACTGAAAAAAACATTCTTGAACTGGATGCTGCTTGAAATCAACATAGGGCTTGTAAATCCAAATAGATTGACAGCCTGCCAAATGTGATGCCAAACAACCTGTTAATAATCGATCATCCACTATTGCAACCTCTTTCGGGTCACACCCAGCAAGTTGGCAAACCTTTTGCATGCCATCAGGGTAAGGTTTCTTTTTTACCCCCGAAACAAACGTTAAGGTTGGAAAATGTTCCTGAAAATAGTTTAACCTAACCTCCCAAGGGTTATTTGATAAAATAAATAGCGTTAACTCTGGCATTTCTTCAATTAATGATACCAACCATTTCGCAACATCTTCTCCTGTCTCTTATACACATCTCCGAGCCCACGAGACAGGCAGAAATCT
>CAJXRW010000315.1 GCA_913060525.1 uncultured Gammaproteobacteria bacterium | reverse complement strand
AGATTTCTGCCTGTCTCGTGGGCTCGGAGATGTGTATAAGAGACAGACTTTAGGTTGATAAAATACTTCCAATGTATTTTCTTCAATTGCTTGTATTAATTCACCCATTAAAGACAGTTTTTCAGGACTTCTTTTATCCATTTCGTCTGAATAAAAACAATAACTTAAGTCATTTTTTAAAGCAATATAATGTGCATGATCTGCTAATCTCAACCAGATATCTGGATCTTTATATTTTTCTGAAATTTCACATACACCTATATAAATATTAATATCTACAATGGCATTTGATATTTTAAATGGTTGTTCTAATAGGTTAGCAATATTTTGTAATATGGATTTTAAGGTATCTTTTGATTCATATTGATCAATTAATAAGACAAATTCATCACTGCTAAAGTGTGCTAACATGTTAATTTGCTTAATTGACCTTAAACGATCTGCAATTTGGATTTTTAGTAAAATCCCAAGATCATGACCCAATGTATTATTGATTTCTTTAATTCGCCCAACTTCAATAAATAACAAAGCGGTATGTGGATTATTTTTATGTAATAACTTTGTAAAGTAATGCTTAAAATAGCTTCTATTAGGCAAGTTTGTATTTAAGTCATGCATCGATTGATGAAAAATGGTTTTTTCCCTTTCTTTTAGTTTTGTGATCATATTTTTGAATGTAATCCCTAAACGACTTATTTCATCTTTACCTTTAAATGTGATATCTGTCTCATAATCACCTTCTGAAATATTTAAGACAGCTTCTGCCAAATAGTTAATCGGTTTTGCTATCTTTTTTCCTAAGAACCACGCACATAATATGGTTAAAATTAGCCCAATTAAAAATATACCTATCAAAAGTATCATCAATTGATATACAGCTTCCATAATTTGAGAAAATTCATACATTAATAACACTTGAAAATTATCTCCGTTTCCTGGAGTCAAAAACTTTACAGGTAGCACTAAATACTGAATACCATTAATTGATACTAATTTCGGATTTTTTATTTGTATATCAATATCTTTTATTTGATCGAGTGACAGAATGGATAATTCTGTTTTATCATTCAATGTTAAACTAGATGCTAATGACAACCATTTATTATCGCTTTGTTTTCGTACCAAGATATCTAACTTTAACGTATAGCGTTTTTTCATTTCCTGGAGAGTATCATCTAATACTTCAGAACCAATACCGAGCCAATAAGAATTAACACTTCCATTTTCTAAAGTAATATCTAATGGCACCATAACAAATTCATACACATGATTTTTTACAACCAAAATGGTTGCATTTTGCTTTTCATGATCTGCTTTTTGACGCGCAAAATCTTTAAAAGGAAACGCTTCTGCTACAATGCCATTTTTAAATAAATCAACAAGAACTTTACCGTTATCTTGCATCAAAACAACATGATCATACCCCATATCAAATGCAACTTTTGTTAATATTTCTTTAAGTTGATGATTATGTTCACCAGACAATGCTTGCTTGAGTAAATAACTAGATCCTAATAAATTTGCTTCAACACGTAGATCATCAATACGACTTGACATGCGTAGTTTAAAAACTTCACTCGCATGTACCAATTTGTTTTCTGCTTGTTCAATCATATAACTTCGCGTGACATGATACACTGAAAAAAGGATCGTTAATTGACCTAAAACAAATAACAGTGTAAATAAAATAATCATTTTACTTTGAAAAGTTTTAAACATTTCTTATGCCTAAATGATTCATATCTATAATAGTAGTATAAATATCTAATTTAAAGTTAGAAAATACTCATGAACACTAGTATCACCTGTTAATTCTGGATGAAATGTACAGGCTATTTTATTATCTTGTTGTAGTATAACGGGAATATTACCATCGCTAGCAAGCACTTGAATATTTTTTCGATCGTAATCAGTTATTTTCGGGGCTCGAATAAATACTGCTGGTATCAGTTTACTATCATTAAATTTAACCTCTGTTTCAAAGCTATCAATTTGGCGGCCATAACTATTTCGTGAAATTGTTATATCCATGATTTCAAGCGTACTAACATCCTGTTTTTCAGTATTTTTTGCTAATAAAATTGCACCAGCGCAGGTGCCAAAAACAGGTTTAATTTTACAAAATTTCTGTAATGATTCCCATAAATGATGTTTTTTTAAAATTAATACCATCGCAGTTGATTCACCACCAGGCATAATTAATGCATCTACTTGATTCAATTCGGTTTCAGTTTTAACTAATAAAGTAGCGTAACCTAATTTTTTAATAATTTCCTGGTGTTTATGATATGCACCTTGTATTGCTAATATACCAATTAAACGTGACAATAGATTACCAACCTCTTTCAGCAAGTTTTTCACTGTCTAAAAGTTGATCACAGTTAATTCCTGTCATCGGTGCGCCCAAATCTTCTGAAATTTCAGCTAAAATTTTTGGATTATTATAATGCGTTACTGCACTAACAATAGCATTCGCACGCTTTTGAGGATTGTCAGATTTAAATATACCTGACCCTACAAAAACTGACTCTGCACCTAATTGCATCATTAATGCTGCATCTGCAGGTGTTGCAACACCGCCTGCTGAAAAATTTGGAACAGGGAGCTTACCATGCTCATGAACATATAAAACTAAGTCGAAAGGTGCTCTTAAATTTTTAGCTTCTGCCATTAATTCATTTTTATCCATCATTTGGATACGACGAATACCTGCATTCACAGCACGTAGTTGATTAACAGCTTGAACAATATCACCCGTACCTGCCTCACCTTTAGTACGCATCAAAGCAGCGCCTTCACCGATACGACGTAATGCTTCACCTAAGTTTGTACAACCACAAACAAATGGCATTTTAAAATCACCTTTAAAAATATGATTTTCAGAATCTGCTGGTGTTAAAACTTCGCTTTCATCCGCAAAATCTACCCCCAATGATTCTAAAATTTGTGCTTCTACAAAATGACCAATCCGTACTTTTGCCATGACAGGAATAGAAACAGATGCAATAATTTCTTTGATCAACCTTGGGTCTGACATTCTAGCAACACCGCCATCTTGACGAATATCAGCTGGAACTCGCTCCAATGCCATCACAGCAACAGCGCCTGCCTTTTCAGCAATAACCGCTTGTTCAGCATTAACAACGTCCATGATAACACCACCTTTTAACATTTCTGCTAAACCAATTTTTGTTTCCCAAGTTGATTTTTTCATTAAAGAAATTCCTATCTTTTTAATATTTTGTGTGATCACTATAAATTCTGTCTCTTATACACATCTGACGCTGCCGACGATCTACTCTGTGTA
>CAJXRW010000314.1 GCA_913060525.1 uncultured Gammaproteobacteria bacterium | reverse complement strand
CTACACAGAGTAGATCGTCGGCAGCGTCAGATGTGTATAAGAGACAGGTGTAATACCATTCCAGGTAAACTCACGTTGTGAATATAATTTATAAACGTCTGGATAATTGTGGATAAAAGCTCTGGCTAAAATTGCCATATCGTAAGCGGTCGTAATTTGATCTGGTGCGGGGAGCCCATCAGAATTAGAAAAATGTGAACCTTTCATTCCGAGTTGTGCAGCAGTTTGATTCATTAATGACGTAAAAGTTTTTTCACTACCTGCTAAAAACTCTGCTAAGGCCACTGTAGCATCATTTCCTGATGCAACAATCATTCCTTGAAGTAAATCTTGCACTGTAACATTATCACTTGGCTTGATAAACATTTTAGAACCGCCAGTTTTCCAGGCTTTTTGGCTGACTGGTACTTTTTCGTTAAGCTTGATAGAACCGTTTTTTAATGCTTCTGCCACAATGTAGGCTGTCATTATCTTGGTTAAGCTGGCAGGTTTGCGTGGCTCATTCATATTTTTTTCAGATAAGATTTCACCTGTTTCATAATCCATTAATGCCCAAGCGGCTGCATTAATATCAATAGTTGGTGCTGTTGGTATTGCATTAGAAAATTGGCTTCCTGGTAATGTTGTGCTTTGGGTGTTTGGGTTAGCAATGGGTTTATCAGATACCATTAACTTACCATCAGCGCTAATGCCTCTTTGTGAGCTAGTTGTATTCTGACTGGAATTATTTGAGTCAGAACAAGACGAAATTAGCATTGCAGATACTAAAATAGAAAGGGAGATTGTTAGCGTTTTCCGTGGCGACATGATGGTCCTTATTCCTTAATAATTATACAAAAATTTCTTATATTAACGATAGCAAGAGAACGTCTATATATCAATTGAATTTCATTTTTCTGTGATGACAGGAACCATTGGGAGTGCTTTAAGGTTGTTATGCAGATATTCCTTGGCCAATTCTTTTGATTTGAACGGTCCAATCTCGATGCCATAAACAGGTGTGCCATTATCATTCACGTTAATCACACTAGTGTTGTCGAAGTTAAAAATCCGCTTTAAGTATGACTGTGTTTTTTCCGCATCATTTTTGTTCTTAAATACCGCAAGTTGTAGGTAAAATTCTTTTGGCCACTCTATGTTCGTATAAGGCATAATTCCAGCCACTTCTACAGTTGTTTGTTTAACATTATCTTTGTTTATACCAAGTTCATAAGCTACTGCGGGAGATATATTTAATATGGCTTTAGTTAAAAATGGCCCCCTATCGTTTATTCGCACATTGGTAGATAGTCCATTTACTCTATTTGAAACTCTTACATAACAGGGAATTGGTAGTGTACGACTGGCACCAGTTAGCTTATAACTATTAAATATTTCTCCAGAAGAAGTTGCTGCGCCATCAAAGCTAAATGGATAAATTTCAACTTCACCGCTGGTTTCATAATCTTTAGATGTTGACAGTATCTTGTATTTTTCTCCATAAACTGTGTAGGTTTCAGGGTTCCCGCTTGCTATGGAGGCATCTATTTTTGTTAGCTGAAGTGGAATAATTTTGTTTGGATTTACTTTTTTGTCAGTTTCAAAAAAGGAACACCCCCAGAGTAGGAGTGTGATTAAGTATAGTAAAGAAGTGCTAGTCGCCTTCCTCATATTAGCCCTAGTGAATAAATCATCATCTTAATGATAAGAATGGCAAATAATATAATAAAAATCAATCGGATAGATTTTGGGCTTAAGTGGGTGGCTATTTTTGTGCCAAACACAGCAAATATCATTGAAAGAGGAGCTATGAATAGAACGGCAGGCCAATAAATATATCCAGTTGCGTATGCTGTATCTATGTGATCGGTTGCTCCAAGAATGCAGTAACAAATTGTACCCAAGATTGAAATTGGAAGGGTGAATGCAGAGGTTGTAGCTGAGGCTATTTTAATTGGGACTTTATATCTTGTAAGATAAGGGATACTTATTGCACCTCCGCCAATTCCAAGCAATCCAGATTTCAATCCTATCAATGAACCATAAATAAATGATTTTTTCTTAGGGATGGTAATGTTTATGTTATTAGCATTCATTTCAATATTGTATTTATGTGCTTTATCTTGTCGAAGCATTTTTATTAAAAGAACTAATAGCATTAATGCAAATATAAGTCCTAATATAAAGCCTTGTAAAAAACGTGCGATGACGGCACCAATGATTAAAAATATAATAATCCAGACAATGGTTTGTTTAAATGCTGGAATATAAATTCTCTGGAGGCGGTAGTTTTTATAAACAGTAGATATTGCGGTAAATATCATAATAGCTAAAGATGTTCCTGCAGCATATTGCATGCTGTATTCGCTACCAATACCAGTATAACCAAAAATAAATGCGAGCGCAGGAACAACAATCATTCCTCCACCAATTCCAAGTATTCCAGCTAAAATGCCTGTGACCATCCCTAGGCAAATAAAAATAATGATTTCCATAAGTATCTGATATACGACTTTTAATTTAACTATAAACAATTGTGGTGAATATAGCTGTAGGCGTACTTAAATAATTGTGCAAGCTTGTAAAAATAGTAATTTTAACCCAAAATATTGGCAACGAAATATAGGAGAATATAATGCTTAAAAATGTAAAACCAGGTGATAATGCACCAGAAGATATCAATGTCGTCATCGAAATTCCTGCGTATAGTGAACCAGTAAAATATGAATTTGATAAAGAGAGTGACATGCTTATTGTTGATCGCTTTATGAGTACAGCGATGCAATACCCCTGTAATTACGGTTTTGTACCGAATACCTTGTCTGAAGATGGGGATCCAGTAGATGTGCTTGTACCAACGCCAGTATCTTTAAAACATGGAGCTGTTATAAAATGTAGGCCGGTTGGTGTTTTAAAAATGACTGATGAATCAGGTGTTGATGCTAAAATTCTTGCTGTGCCAGTCGATAAGCTAACTAAAATATATAGTCATGTTAAATCGATTGATGACTTGCCAGAACTTTTATTAAATCAAATAAAGCACTTCTTTGAACATTACAAAGACCTAGAGCCAAATAAATGGGTTAAAGTTGATGGTTGGGACAATGCTCAAGCAGCAAAAGATGAGATTGTCGCTAGTATAAAACGTTATCAATAATTTAGTTTTAAAATTTACATTCCTTTCTTATTTCCTGTAACATTTTCGTAACATTCCTAAGATATAATCGCTAGAAATATATTGTTGTTTATTTAAGCAATATGTAAAGTGATTTGTTAATCATAGTGTTAAGGAACATTAATGTCTGTCTCTTATACACATCTGACGCTGCCGACGATCTACTCTGTGTAG
>CAJXRW010000313.1 GCA_913060525.1 uncultured Gammaproteobacteria bacterium | reverse complement strand
TACACAGAGTAGATCGTCGGCAGCGTCAGATGTGTATAAGAGACAGATCATCAACCGCATCACGTGCAGTTAATATTAAAACAGGCACCGAACACCCCTTTTTTCTAATCGCAGACAAGACTGAAATTCCGTCTTTACCAGGTAGACCAATATCAAGCACAACAGCATCAAAATTTTCTAATAATATTGCGGATTCGGCGGAAATACCATCTTGAGCCCAGTCAACAGTATAACCACTCTGTTTTAAGCCAGCACAAATTCCCTCACCCAATAAAATTTCATCTTCAACAACTAAAACACGCATATCATTTCTATCAAAACCCCTTTTCGATAAAATAACATAATTTTTTATCATGCGAGAATAAACGCATTAGATTTAAAATAGTTATTTTATGAAATACAATAATAGTTTTTACATCTAAGAGAGAAACAATGAAACAAGATGCACTTAAAAAATTGGTTGCTGAAGAAGCCGTTAAACACATAAAAAGCGATATGGTACTAGGAATTGGTACAGGCTCAACCGTCAATTACCTTATTGAAGCACTCATTCCGATTAAAAATCAACTAGACAATGTTGTTTCAAGCTCTGAAGCCTCAACAAAGCTCCTTAAAAAAATTGGCATCCATCCTGTTGATTTAAACTATGTTGGCAGTATTGACCTTTATATTGATGGCGCCGATGAATCAAACGCACAAAAGCAACTCATAAAAGGTGGCGGTGGTGCATTAACACGTGAAAAAATACTAGCTGCTAATTCTAAAGAGTTTATCTGCATTATAGATGAATCAAAACAAGTTGATATATTGGGAAATTTTCCTTTACCAGTAGAAGTTATTCCCATGGCTAGAGGCTTTGTTGCAAGAGAGATTGTTAAACTTGGTGGGCAACCTGTTTATCGTGAAGATTTTATTACCGACAATGGTAACATTATATTAGATGTGCATAATCTAAAAATTATGGAAGCAACTAAGCTTGAGTCTCAACTGAACAATATCACGGGAGTTGTTACCAACGGAATTTTTGCACTGAGACCTGCTGATGTATTGCTTGTTGCCTCAGGCACTGGAATTAAATCCTATTAATGGTTCTTTGACAGAATATCATTTTTTCTAATGCCAAATGCAAATAACAGAATAAAATAAGTTACTATTCCCGCTATGATTACATAGCTTAACTTTAAAACTAAACTTCTAGTTCCAAGCAAAAACCAACTCTCCATATCACCACTCAGAAGTAGCAATATAACCATCATGCCAATACAAGCCAATACCACTTTTAATGAAAATACCAACCAACCTTTTTCAAAAATAAACATTTTATCTTTCATCAGGATAATAAAAAGCAATCCAGCATTAATAAATGATGAAAGTGAAGTTGCTATCGCCAAGCCCATATGACCAAGCCCGTACGGCATTAAAGACAATACTAATATCGCATTTAACACCATATTAGCTACCAACGATATTATCCCTACCTTAACAGGCGTCTTCATGTTTTGTTTTGCATAAAACGCTGAAACCAATACCTTCACTAATACAAAAGAAAAGAGCCCAATAGAAAATGCAAATAACGCTTTTTGAGATTCATATACATCCTGCGTATTAAAAAGGCCATGGTGAAACAAGGTAATAATCAGCGGCCCAGATAATACAAAAATAGCAACTGCTGCTGGTAAGGCAAACAATATAACCATCTTTAATGCCCAATTTAATGCATAGTTATAGGCTACGTGATTTTCAGATGCATGTGAACGAGACAATTGAGGCAAAACAACAGTAGCCAATGCCACGCCTAAAATCCCTAAAGGGAATTGATTTAAACGGTCCGCATAATATAACCAGGAAATACTTCCTGTCGGTAAAAATGAAGCAAATACTGTATCTAATAATAAGCTAATTTGAGCAACAGATGCTCCAAATAATGCTGGAACCATAAGTTTAATCAGCTTCCTGACACCTAAATGATGCCAACCCCATTTTGGCCAAGCAAGAACATTTAATTTTATTAAAAAAGGAATTTGAAATAATAACTGGGCTAGGCCAGCAAAAAATACACCCCAAGCAATTGCATAAATTGGAATCTCAAATTGTTCAGAAAACATGGAAAAAATAATCATGCACAAATTTAATATAACTGGGGTAAATGCTGGTACTGCAAAACGTTCAAAACAATTCATGACACTACCAGCAAGCGCGGTTAATGAAATGAAAAATATATAGGGGAAAGTTATTTTCAACATACTTTCCGATAAAGAAAATTTTATTGCATCATCATGAAACCCAGGTGCAAAAACATATATCCAAGCACCAGAAAACATAAAACCAAGAGCAGTTAACACCAGCAATATACAGCCCAAGGTTCCAGTAACATTTCGGATAAACTCTACTGTTTCTGCATGGGAATATTTCTCTTTGTACTCTGATAACGTTGGCACAAAGGCTTGCGTAAAAGACCCCTCGGCAAATAGACGACGCATAAAGTTTGGAATTTTAAATGCGACTAAAAAGGCCTCCATACTTGTAGAAGCACCAAAGGTGGTCGCAAAAATAATGTCACGCATAAAACCAGATATCCTGGACAATAACGTCAGGCTACCCATCACTATTGTAGATTTAAATAGACGTTTACCCAAAATAAATAACACTCAATTATAGAATATCTTTAAGTATAGACGGGTATATGCTTATCAGGATTAATCAACAGCTTAATCACTCATAAATATTTATATCCACTATACTTAAAGTCAAAATATCTGACCAGTTAAAACATGGCTTCTAGCATTACAAATTCAAGAATTGCACAAATTGTTATTTTATCAGCCATGGGGTTATTTGTAGATGGATATGACTTGTTTATGATGTCTATTGCTATGCCAATCATTATGAGCGACTGGCATCTACAAGCAACTTCGGCTGGTTTAATTGGTGCCGTAGCCCCTATCGGCGCAATTATCGGTGCTTTTAGCTTTGGCTATTTCCTTGATAAATTTGGTCGCAAAAAAATCATGATATTAAATATGGGCTTATTATCCATTTTCACTTTGCTAACAGCATTCTCTCCAAATGTTGAAACATTGGTCATTCTCAGGTTTTTAACAGGAATTTGTATTGGTGCAGATTATCCAGCCAGCGCAACCTACATGTCAGAAATGCTACCAGAAAAAACTAAAGGTAGGTTTATGTTATGTGCTTTTGCATTTATATCTTTAGGCGCATTAATCAGCGCACTCTTTGGCTATTTTCTATTAAAAGAAATGCCACATAACTACACCTGGCATTGGCTTTTATTTAGTAGCTGTATCCCCTGTCTCTTATACACATCTGACGCTGCCGACGATCTACTCTGTGTAGAT
>CAJXRW010000312.1 GCA_913060525.1 uncultured Gammaproteobacteria bacterium | reverse complement strand
CGAGATTTCTGCCTGTCTCGTGGGCTCGGAGATGTGTATAAGAGACAGGGATTAGTATACTGAAAAGCACACCAATGTTACAAACTTATGGCTTAGCAAAATATTGCCTATACAGTAATCCTTGGCTATGCTACTTATTTATATGGATAACGATAGAAAAGGTAAAGATATGTCTAATGCTGATATTGCAGTTGTTGGTCTGGCCGTTATGGGGCAAAACTTAATATTAAACATGAATGATCATGGTATTAAGGTGGTTGCTTATAATCGTACGATATCGAAGGTGGATGATTTTATTAATGGTGCAGCAAAAGACACCAATGTCGTTGGTGCTTATTCTATCGAGGATATGTTATCAAAATTAGCTAGTCCCAAAAAAGTCATGCTTATGGTAAAAGCTGGAGAAGTGGTTGATACATTTATAGACCAAATTGCACCTCATTTATCTAAAGGTGATATTATCATTGACGGTGGTAATTCGAATTATTTAGATAGTAATAGAAGATATGAAGCATTATCTAATCAAGGAATTTTGTTTGTAGGGGCAGGCGTTTCTGGTGGCGAAGAAGGAGCAAGATTTGGACCTTCCCTTATGCCAGGTGGAAATGAAGAAGCTTGGGTGCATATTAAGCCAATATTTGAATCAATTTCAGCAAAAACACCAAATGGTGAAGCGTGTTGTTCATGGGTTGGAAAAGGCGGTTCAGGACATTTTGTGAAAATGGTTCATAACGGTATCGAGTATGGAGACATGCAGCTGATTTGTGAGTCATATCAGTTATTGAAAGATGTTTTGGGTCTATCTAATCCAGAAATTTCTCAAATATTCAATAAATGGAATCAGACCGAACTTGACAGTTATTTAATTGAAATCACAGCGAATATACTAAAATTTAAAGATGATGAGGGTTATGTTGTGGATCGTATTCTTGATACGGCTGGTCAAAAAGGCACTGGTAAGTGGACTGGTATTACCGCAATGGATTATGGTATTCCCCTCACTTTGATAGCTGAATCAGTATTTGCACGGTGTTTATCCGCACAAAAAAATATGCGTGTCAAAGCAAGTAAACTCTATGGGGAAAGTGGGAATAAATTAACAGTAGATAACCCTGATGATTTTATTGAAAATACTCGAAAGGCGTTATTGTTTTCCAAAATCATTTCTTACACACAAGGGTATTTGTTAATGCAGGAAGTTTCTGAACACTATGGCTGGGACTTACAGTATGGCAATATCGCATTAATGTGGCGTGAAGGTTGTATTATTAGAAGCGTGTTTTTAGATAAAATTAAGGAAGCATTTACTAAAGATGAAATGCTTGAATGCCTGGTTTTTGATGACTACTTTAAAAAAATTCTTCAGACAGGAATTAAAAGTTGTCGCAGTGTAGTTAGCCTGGGGATATTGTCAGGCGTGCCAATTCCAGCCTTGACTTCTGCTGTAACATTTTTTGATGGACTAACCACGGAAAGGCTTCCAGCCAATTTGTTGCAAGCTCAACGTGATTATTTCGGCGCACATACTTACGAAAGAATTGATAGAGAAAGGGGTCAGTTTTTTCATACCGATTGGATTGGTTCTAATTCAAATATTTCTTCGAGCAGTTATTCAATTTAAATTAATCCTGATAAAATTTAGGTAAGTCGCTTTTTTCTTGTTTAGAATTTATTTTTTTCTGTTTTAAAATATTTTCTATATCTCTCTTAATAAGATTAAACAACTCTTTTAAATCGATTTTTAGTTCATTAGAGCCTTGTCCATAGACTATTTTATCTAGCTGACTTAGTTTGTTTTTTGTATCTTGGGATAAGTTTTGACTTAGCTCTTGTTTGTTAAGTTGTTTGTTATTTAGCGAGTTGACAAAATTTAAGTAAGCCTGTTTAGCTTTGGATGGGTCGTTTGATTTAAATGCTTTTTCTAGTAAACAAAGTGCTGACCTGATGGATAGCCTATTATTCTGTGTAGTGCTTAGGTAGCAAGTTTTATTATCTTTTAGTTTTAAATATATATATAACCCAATAAAGAAAATTATTATCAGCAAGGTAGTTATCATTAATCCTATATGATTAATGATAAATTCAGTATGTTTGAAATCAGATGGGATGGTTACATTTGTTTTATTAGTTGCTGGTGTATTACCAATGCTTTGATTTTTATCGGTAACATTTGATATTGAAGGAATAATGGTGATTTTTTTTGCCGCTAAAGTAGCCGTCTGAGTTTTTTTATTTTTTGTGTCATACCAAGTTACTTTAATTTCGGGGATAACGTATTGTCCTGGATTGGTGGCTAAGTAAGTAAATATTTGTTTTCGTTGGCCAACTATATTGCCATTTATTTCGGAGTTATTATATTCGGGCTTGGAGTTATAAATATTAACGCCTTGAATTTCTGGAGGCGTTATTTCAGGTAATTGTTCTGCAAGTAAATTCTCTGCCTGGATTTCTATGGTGCGGTTAATAGCTTCACCAACTTCATATTGACTCTTTTCTGGCATGAATGTATCTGAAATTGTTAATTTGGAAGTAGGTATCCAAGTTCCGTTATAATCTAGTGGTCTAGGAAGAATATCTATTTTTAATGGGTCAGAGGTGACTCTAAATGTTTTGGTTTGTTGAAAGAACGATGAAGCTAACAAGCTGTGAGGGTTTCGGTTTTGTTCTTCATCTAAAATACTAGCAGCAAAAGTAATTGGCGGTATATGTACTTCACCGCTATTCTGAGGAAAAATTGCCAATTTTTTAACGACAATAACCATCGGTTTCCCTTCAATGTTTTTTCTATATATTTGCGGTTGAGGAAATTCTTTTACCAATGTGTTATCGATACTGACAGGGGATAGTTTCATTGTTTGAATGAGGTTGGCTGTATGTTCATCAAGATAAATATCTATATTGAGCATTATTTCTTGTTGAACATAGGGATTTTCTGGTGTGGCGCTGACTTCGATTTTTGCTTCTATATTGTGGCTTGTCTTAGTTGTATTTGATGGTTTTAGTACTGTAAGCTGAATAGCTCGAGTGTTTTCGTTACCTGCGGTAATAGATGGAATCATTATACCAGTTTTATCTTTGGATAAATTTAAATTATTTGTATTTAAAGCTAGGGTATAAACATATTGGTAAAGCCGTGACTGACTACCATTAATGTATGATATTTGTTGACCAGTAGATTGTCCAAGAATATGAAAATATTTTTCTAATGGTGATAAATCAGGTTGAATGGGGTGGTCTGTCGTAATTGTATACTGAAAAGGCTGATCAGCATATATTTCATCGGATTGAACTGATCCCATGATTCTGTCTCTTATACACATCTGACGCTGCCGACGATCTACCCTGTGTAGATCTCGG
>CAJXRW010000311.1 GCA_913060525.1 uncultured Gammaproteobacteria bacterium | reverse complement strand
TACACAGAGTAGATCGTCGGCAGCGTCAGATGTGTATAAGAGACAGCTACTAAGCATACTAACTATTAGTTATGCACAAATCATTGTCGCTGACACCCTAATACCCTCCCCTCTGCTCCCCACAAGTTGCAATGGGATTAAAGAACTACCACAAAAACAGATAGGGTATTATTACCAACACGATTTTGAAAAATTTAAGGAATTTAACCTTAAAATAACAGAAGAAAACAATAATATTGGTGGCGGCGTTTTTAACTTTTTATCGGGTAAAAAAGTTGTTTACCGCTCCTCCATTTTAAATGAAAATCCAAAATGCTTAGAGGAATTGACCAAAGAAAAAGGCGTTGAAACCGTCATATACTTGTACTTTGGTAACTATATTGATGAGAAAGAAATACCATATCAAGAAGAAATTATGTTTAAAAAATTTGGGGGTAAATTTTATATTAACACACTCAATTTTGATGATTTCATGACACAAGAGCCCAAAGATAGTAGCAGCAGAAATAAGCTAATGGCTTCTATTATTAAATACATTGAAGCTTCGCCTGGTAATGTACTAATTCATTGTTTAGGTGGTATGCATCGAACGGGGCTGATATACGGAATTTTACAAAAATGTGTACAAAAAACGCCAATGAACGAAATTATAAAAACTTATAATAAACATGTCGGTTATAAGAATGCGGATAACCCAGGTACATATTCAAAATACGATATTCAAAGTATAGAAGACTATCCATGCGATGACTTAAACTGACTATCCAGGCAGACAAAATGCCTCTGGTCTCTGACCAGGCAAACAAAGAAGGCCAATTTTAGTGACTTAAGCGTTTATCTCAATGAATCTAACAAGTGACAATCATATTTCTGGATGAAATCGACATTAATCTGATAGTAGACACCTGGGTCTTGTTCACTATGCCAATCCGCATGTTTTTTATAGGTATCAATTACATCTTCCATTGGCGCTTTCTGAATACATTTCTGCAAAACACCAAAAACAATACCAGTTCGATGTATCCCACCATAACAATGCAATAAAACATTACCTTGAGCATAGGCAGTCATATAAGCAATTGATGTCACTTGTTTTTGCAATTGCTCAAATTCCGTCTCATTACTATATCGATCATTAAAATCTAACATTTTAATATATGTCCAGCCTCCATCTTGAGCAAACTCATTTTCTTCACCGTAGGTCGCTTGTTCTTGATCAACAAAATCACCATTATATAAATTGATTAGTGTCTGAACGTCTTTATCTTTGGTTAACGCCTTTAAGCATTGCTGACTGTTATACAACAGGGATGATCGATAAACCGTCTTCTTCCCAGCTTTAAACGGGACAACCATACTACCAATATTATTATTATTTTTAATCGTTTCTGCTAATAACTTCAAAAATGCTTCTCGGTCAGTATCATATAATTTACTAATTTCTTTCTGAGGGAAATGATTAATGCCTGAACAAACCTCTGGATTAAGCTTCGTATCTGCAAAACCACAACAACTAACCAATAACATTATACCTAGAGCTAACTTTGATTCCCTAACCATGTTTCCCCTTTGTATGATAGAAATTGTTTAACTTAGTTATAAGACTAGAACGTAATCTCATATTTTTCTATTAGTTTAAGGTTACATTTCCGATTAATTAAGGCAAAAAGCCAATAAGTCATGTGAGCACAAATATAGCCGATATAGGCACCAAAAATAATATCAGATAGCCAATGATAATACATGGCAATCAATCCGATCATAGTCAAAAAACATAATAGAATGTAAATATTTCGATATTTTGGATAAAACTTCCATAGTATTGTGGAGGCTGCAAAAATAACTGCCGTATGTCCTGAAGGGAATGCTTGCACTCCCTTCGCTATACCTTTAAACCAATTCAATTCATACCATATACTTGATCCTTCAACCAGGACGGATTATTGTTGACCCAAGTAGCAGGCCAATAGCGCCCAAAAATATATTCAAGCATATTCTCAACAACAGCAACGGCCAATAATGATAAACCAATGAACAAGACCGCCCAAAACCATTTAGAATAAAGAATATTATGTTTAATGATACTGATGAATAATACCACTGGCACCAAAAAATACATTGCTAACGTAACAGCTTCTGGGATTTGTGTTAGTTTAACAAATAGTGTAGAAAAATTTCTTAGCTCTAAGTAATGAGCAAATTCGACTAAAGGGATATCAAGCCAAATATAAGCGAATAAAGAGAAAAGCACGGCACAGATAAATAGTATGACGTGCTTATACATTATATCATTATAAGACTTCAAAGATACCTGCAGCACCCATACCTGTACCAATACACATGGTGACCATCGCATATTTTTCACCAAGACGCTTAGCGCCATGAATAGCAGTTGCGGTACGAATTGCACCTGTCGCGCCTAATGGATGCCCTAATGCAATCGCACCACCATTTGGGTTAACCTTAGCAGTATCAAGCTTCAGATCACTTATTACAGCTAAAGACTGTGCGGCAAAAGCCTCGTTTAACTCAATCCAGCCCAACTGATCTTGTTTAATACCTGCTGATTTCAACACCTTAGGAATTGCAGCAACTGGCCCAATCCCCATGACTTCTGGCGGCACACCTGCAACTTGATAATCAACAAAACGAGCAATCGGAGTTAAGTTATGTGCTTTCAAAAACTTTTCGCTGACTAATACCGCACAACCTGCGCCATCCGACATTTGCGAACTATTTGCTGCTGTCACTGAACCTTTTGCTCTAAATACAGGCTTTAACTTTGTAAGACCTTCAACTGTTGACTCACGCGGACCCTCATCATGTTCAACAACGGTTTGTTTTTCGGATACTTCTCCTTTTGCATTAGGTGAATAATTTGTCACAGTATAGGGAATAATTTCTGCTTTATCATAACCACTCTTAATTGCTGATAATGCCCGACGATGACTTTCTGCCGCAAAGGTATCCTGAGCTTCACGTGATACTTTATACTTATCAGCAACAATCTCCGCAGTAATGCCCATGCCATAGGCTATCGCTATGTTTTCTTCCTGATCACTAAAGAATTTTGGATTACCAGACATGCTGTTTCCGCCCATAGGCACAGATGACATGCTCTCAACCCCACCAGCAATACCACAGTCAATGGCACCAGAAGCAATCCTCTGGGCAACCATCGCAATACTCTCTACACCTGAGCAACAAAAACGGTTAATGGTCATGCCTGGCACAGTATTAGGCAGTCCTGCCAATAAAACACCAATACGACCAACATTCATACCTTGCGCACCTTCTGGCATTGCACAGCCAAAGATCTGTCTCTTATACACATCTCCGAGCCCACGAGACAGGCAGAAATCTCG
>CAJXRW010000310.1 GCA_913060525.1 uncultured Gammaproteobacteria bacterium | reverse complement strand
GGCAGCGTCAGATGTGTATAAGAGACAGCAACATCGCTATCAACACCTAATTTTTCAAATAAACGATATCGGTAACTATTGACTGTTTTTGGACTTAAACAAAGCTGGTCAGCAATTTCATTCACTTTCTGACCACTTGTTATCATGACAAGCACTTGCATTTCTCTCTCAGACAAAGAATCTAAAGGGGTTTCTTCGTTATGGGATAAATGTTTCAGCGCAAGCTGTTGCGCAACTTCTGGGCTTAAATATCTTTGCCCTGCATTCACTGACTGAATTGCTTGGATCATTTCTTTCACACTTGCACCTTTCGTCATATACCCTGAAGCACCTGCTTGTAAAACTTTGGATGGATATGGTTCATCTCCGTATACAGTTACAATCAAAACTTTTGTTTTAGGGTAGTTTTTTACAATCCGTTTTGTTGCCTCTAACCCGCCGATACCTGGCATTTTAACATCCATTAACACAACGTCTGGTCTTAATTTTTCAGTTAAAGATATTCCTTCTTCACCACTACGAGCTTCGCCAACGATTTCAATTCCTTGAATATCACATAAAAGCTTTTTTATGCCTAACCTTACAAGATCATGGTCATCGACCAACAAAACCTTAATCAAACGAACCCCCTACTGAGATTGAATAAGAAATATTACTTAGCAAAAATGCTATCACAATTGATGATACTCGTCATCAATGACAACCTATTAATAAAATAAATAGCGTTTATACACTTTGATTATTGAAATTCAATGTCGATACATATAGTCAAGCCAAGATAACTCAACTAAAATATCGTGCATATATTAAATTCCAGCTTGCTGTTATATTTTTATGAGCACATATAATTTTAAAGAGATCGAGCAATCTGCTCAAAACTACTGGTCTGATAATCAAACATTTAAAGTAATAGAAGATAAATGTAAAGAGAAATATTATTGTCTTGCCATGCTACCATATCCCTCTGGCACACTTCATATGGGACATGTTAGAAACTATACGTTAAGTGATGTTATTTCACGCTACCAAAAGATGCTTGGAAAAAATGTGTTACAACCAATGGGTTGGGATGCATTTGGACTACCAGCAGAAAATGCCGCAATTAAACACAAAAAACCACCCGCTGAATGGACATATTCAAACATTGAACATATGAAAAATCAGCTACAATCTTTAGGTTTTGCATATGACTGGGATAGAGAGCTTGCAACCTGCTCCCCTGGATATTATAAATGGGAACAATGGTTCTTCATCCAACTATATAATAAAGGCATCGTATATAGAAAAAAATCCGTAGTAAACTGGGATCCTGTAGATCAAACAGTGCTTGCTAATGAACAAGTGATAGATGGTCGTGGCTGGCGCTCTGGTGCTTTAGTAGAGAAAAAAGAAATTCCTCAATGGTTTGTTAAAATTACTGATTATGCCGAAGAGCTATTACAAGATATTAGCAAACTAGATGGCTGGCCTGAAGCGGTCAAAATTATGCAAACTAATTGGATTGGAAAATCTAAAGGTTTGTGTATTACATTTACTGAGTCATCTACAAGTCAACCAGTTGAAGTTTTCACCACAAGACCTGACACACTACTTGGTGTAACATACCTGGGCATTTCTGCTGAACATCCTTTAGCGCAACTTGCAGCAAAAAATAATAATGAAATACAATCTTTTAATAATGAATGCAAGAAGTCATCAACAATGGAGTCTGATGTTAGTACTCAAGATAAAAAAGGCATTGATACTGGTCTAAAAGCCATCCACCCTATTACCAAAGAAGAAGTTCCAATATGGATAGCTAACTTTGTACTTTCAGGTTACGGTACTGGAGCGGTCATGTCCGTCCCCGCCCATGATCAAAGGGACTGGGAGTTTGCTCAAAAGTATAATTTACCTATTAAACAAGTGATTAAACCAGAAAATAATAGCGATCACGACTTTACGCAATCCGCTCACGTTGAGAAAGGAATAACCATTAATTCTGGAAAGTTTAATGACTTAAATTTCAATAAGGCGTACAAAGCCATTAAAAGTAAATTAGAGCAAGATAAGTTAGGATATCAAGAAATTAATTACCGCTTACACGATTGGGGCGTTTCCAGGCAACGCTATTGGGGATGCCCTATTCCAATTATCTATTGTGAAGACTGTGGAACTATTCCAGAGAGTGAACATAACTTACCAGTTCGCCTTCCAGAGAACGTCATTTTAGATGGTGTTGGCTCACCCATAAAAACAATGCCTGAATTTTATGAAGTTCCTTGCCCTAAATGTGGAAAGCTTGCAAAGCGCGAGACAGATACCTTTGATACCTTTATGGAATCATCTTGGTATTATGCCCGTTATTGCTCCCCAACTGCTAATGCCATGCTTTCTAAAGAAGCAAATTATTGGTTGCCAGTAGATCAGTACGTTGGTGGTATTGAACACGCTATTCTGCACTTATTATATGCTCGTTTTTTCCATAAACTAATGCGTGATATTGGGCTAGTTGATTCTGATGAACCATTTACCAATTTATTAACTCAGGGTATGGTTTTAAAAGATGGTTCCAAGATGTCTAAATCAAAAGGCAACACTGTAGACCCTCAAACACTTATAGATCAGTTCGGTGCTGATACTGTTAGGGTATTCAGCATGTTTGCGGCGCCACCAGAACAGTCACTTGAATGGGCAGACTCTGGTGTTGAAGGCTCACATCGTTTTCTCAAAAGAGTTTTTTCCTTATGTATTGATAATGCTGGAAAAATTTCATCCATTAATGAGTCTAATACTAACCTGGATTTTTCAAGCCTAAGCTCTAATGATAAAAAATCAAGAACGGAAATACACCAAACATTGCAACAAGCAAATCACGACATAGCTAAGAATCAGTTAAATACGGTTGTGTCAGCATGCATGAAGTTGCTTAATATTCTACAAAATGTTGTACATGAACACTTACTTCATGAGGGTATATCAATATTATTGAGAGTCTTATCACCAACCGCGCCCCATATTACACATCATTTGTGGCAAAAATTAAAATTTGGGTCTAACATTACCAATGCAGCATGGCCTAAAGAAGATAATACAGCATTAATAAGTGATGAGTTTACCCTTATCATACAAGTTAATGGAAAGCTTAGGGCTAAAATTGAAATAGAAAGTAGTTTAGACAAAACCAGTATCGAAAAATTGGCTTTAGGAAATGAACATGTACAGCAATTCACCGATGGAAAAGAAGTGAAAAAGATAATTTATGTACCTAAAAAACTCTTAAATATAGTTATAGGGAAGTAACATGCAGCAGTGGCTGAAAAGCAAATATAAAGCAATTATCCCAATATTTTTTATTACAATAGTTGCCATGTATCTTGCCTGTCTCTTATACACATCTGACGCTGCCGACGATCTACTCT
>CAJXRW010000309.1 GCA_913060525.1 uncultured Gammaproteobacteria bacterium | reverse complement strand
GAGACAGTCAGGTAGTAGTGGGAAGACACTCTACTGCTCCTTTTGTGGGAAGAGCCAGCATGAAGTAAAAAAATTAATTGCTGGTCCGTCTGTATATATTTGTGATGAGTGTGTCAGTCTTTGTGATGAAATAATTCTTGAAAATAAATCAGATGCAACTACTCAGGTTGATGAAGCTAAGCCTATTCCTAAGCCAGCTGAAATTAAAGCACATTTAGATTCATACGTTATTGGTCAGAATCGTGCCAAGAAAGTATTATCTGTTGCGGTCTATAACCACTATAAACGTGTTGAGAGTTTAAATGATAAAAAATCAGATAGTGATGTGGCTTTAAGTAAAAGCAATATCTTATTAATTGGACCGACCGGGAGTGGTAAAACATTGTTGGCGCAAACGTTGGCAAAAATGATCGACGTGCCTTTTGCAATAGCTGATGCAACGACCTTGACTGAAGCTGGATATGTTGGCGAAGATGTTGAAAATGTAATACAAAAATTACTCCAAAATGCAGATTCAAATATTGAAAGAGCAGAAAAAGGTATTATCTATATCGATGAAATAGATAAAATTGCGCGTAAATCTGAAAACCAGTCTATTACAAGAGATGTTTCTGGAGAAGGTGTTCAGCAGGCGTTGTTAAAGCTTATTGAAGGAACGGTATCAGCGGTTCCTCCTAAAGGTGGTCGAAAACACCCTCAGCAAGAATTGGAGCAAGTTGATACTTCAAATATTCTCTTTATTTGCGGTGGCGCTTTTTCTGGATTGGAAAATATTGTCAGGGCGCGTACAGAAAAAGCAGGTGTTGGTTTTGGTGCTGAGGTCGCAAGTAAAAATGATTCCAAATCTATTAACGAATTAATTAAACAGGTAGAGCCAGAAGACTTGGTAAAATTTGGAATTATTCCAGAGTTTATAGGGCGGTTGCCAGTGACTGCAGTTCTTGAGGAGCTTGATGAAGAGGCGTTGGTTAGTATCTTAACAGAACCTAAAAACTCATTAATTAAGCAATATACCAAGCTATTTGAATTGGAAGACATTGAAATTATTTTCAAACACAATGCAATTATTGCAGCAGCTAAGAAAGCACTTGCACGCAAAACAGGTGCTAGGGGTTTGCGTTCTATTATGGAAAATGCATTGTTAGATGTCATGTTTGATGTCCCTTCATTAGCCGATGTCACTAGAATAATCATTGATGACAGAGTGATTAACGGTGAGACAACACCGCTGTTAGTCTTCCAGGATAATCAAGAGAAAAGATTGTCTACAAGCGCATAATTTAAATTAGTTAGGTTTTACCATGTCCGATGAAGCAAATTTAATGCTTTTAAATAAGCTAATACCTGTATTGCCACTGAGGGATGTCGTTGTATATCCCTTTATGGTCATCCCATTATTTGTTGGGCGCGATAAGTCTGTCGCTGCTATTTCTGAAGCGATGTCAACAGACCAAAAAATTCTTTTACTATCTCAGAATTCTACCAAAGAAGATGAACCAGATATTGGCGATTTATATAAAATAGGAACTTATGCCTCA
Source organism: uncultured Gammaproteobacteria bacterium (assembly GCA_913060525.1). Lineage (GTDB taxonomy): Bacteria > Pseudomonadota > Gammaproteobacteria > Francisellales > Francisellaceae > CAJXRW01. Next base: position 1,872 of record CAJXRW010000309.1, on the reverse strand, counting down.
ATACTTCAGATGATGAAATTGCCTGATGGGACGTTAAAAATACTGGTTGAAGGTGACCAAAGAGTTAAAGTTAATGAGTTCCACCAGGATATGCCGTATTTGGCAGCAAATATTCAGGTATTGAGTGATACGCCTTTTTCAAAAAATAATGAACCACTGATTAGACTCCTTCAGTCACAATTCGAGCAATACGTAAAGCTAAATAAAAAAATTCCTCCTGAGACGGTTGTTTCTGTGACAAGTGACTCAGATTTAAGTAAGGCGACAGATACGATAGCGGCACATATGCTGCTTAAGATAGAGGATCGCCAAGCTATTTTAGAGTGTTTGGATGTTGAGAAGCGTGCTGAACTATTAATTGGCTATATGGAATCAGAGATAGATATTCTTGAAGTTGAAAAAAGTATCCGTAATCGTGTGAAAACGCAGATGGAAAAAAATCAACGAGAGTACTATCTAAATGAACAAATGAAAGCAATTCAAAAAGAGCTTGGTGGCGATGAAGAGGCCGATGAATTTGAGCAATATGAAAAAAGAATTGCTAGCGCTGGAATGAGTGAAGAGGCAACAAAAAAAGCAGAATCTGAGCTTAAGAAATTAAAATTGATGCCATCATCCTCTTCTGAGTCAAGTGTTTGTCGTAATTACATTGATGCGTTGCTTAATGTTCCGTGGTCGAAACGGACACGCGTTAAGAAAGATTTAGTCTTGGCTGAAAAATACTTAGATGAAGATCATTATGGTTTAAATAAAGTTAAAGAAAGGATATTGGAATATTTGGCTGTCCAACAGCGTAAGCGCAAGCTTAAAGGCCCTATTTTATGCTTAGTGGGACCTCCTGGTGTTGGTAAAACATCATTGGGTCAATCCATAGCTAGATCTACTGGCAGGAAATATATTCGCATGGCGTTAGGTGGTGTGAGGGATGAGGCTGAAATTAGAGGGCACCGTAGAACATATATCGGTTCAATGCCAGGGCAGATTATCCAGAAAATGACAAAATCTGGCGTTAGAAACCCATTATTCCTTTTAGATGAGGTAGATAAGATGTCTACCGATTTCAGGGGTGATCCTGCATCAGCTATGTTAGAAGTGCTGGACCCAGAGCAAAATCATTCATTTAATGATCACTACCTTGAGGTTGATTATGATTTGTCTGATGTTATGTTTGTTGCCACTGCAAATAGCCTCAATATACCTGGACCTTTATTGGATAGAATGGAGGTAATTAGGCTTTCAGGGTATACAGAGGATGAGAAGTTAAATATTGCAAAAAAATATCTTGTCAAAAAAAATATTTTGGCAAATGGACTTAAAGAAAATGAAATTGAAATATCTGATGGCGTGATAATTGACATTGTTAGATATTATACTAGAGAGGCTGGGGTAAGGTCTCTTGAGCGAGAAATTGCTAAAATTTGCAGAAAGGTTGTTAAAGAGATACTGCTAAATAAAAAGCTGAAAAAAATTAAAATAACCACTAAAAATATTGATAAATATCTTGGGGTTAGAAGATTTAGTTTTGGTGTTGCCGAACAAGAAAATGCTATCGGTCAAGTAACTGGTTTAGCCTGGACTGAAGTAGGTGGTGAGCTTTTAATTATTGAAGCGACTGCTATTCCGGGCAAGGGTAAAATTATTCGTACAGGTAAGCTTGGCGAAGTTATGCAAGAGTCAATCCAGGCTGCAGTGACGGTGGTGCGATCGCGTTGCAAATTGCTGAATATTGATGAGAAATTTCATGAAAACATGGATTTACATGTCCATGTTCCTGAAGGTGCAACTCCAAAAGATGGTCCAAGTGCGGGTATTGGTATGTGTACCTGTCTCTTATACACATCTGACGCTGCCGACGATCTACTCTGTGTAGAT
>CAJXRW010000308.1 GCA_913060525.1 uncultured Gammaproteobacteria bacterium | reverse complement strand
TTTTTTCTCGTGATGAGTTAAAGCAGTTTGAAATGCAACAAGTCTTTGATCAGAATTGTATGCGCTATTTTATTGGCGATGTGCGTGACCAAGATAGGCTTGTAAGAGCAATGCATGGAGTTGACTATGTGATTCATGCAGCAGCTTTAAAACAAGTTCCAGCCGCAGAATATAATCCAATGGAAGCGGTAAAAACTAATATTCATGGCGCAGAAAATGTTATCCATGCGGCTATAGATAATGATGTTGATAAAGTTATTGCCTTGTCAACAGATAAAGCGGCAAACCCTGTGAACCTCTATGGTGCAACTAAACTTGCTTCAGATAAGCTTTTCGTTGCTGCAAATAATTTAGTTGGTGATCGTCGCACGCGTTTTTCAGTTGTTAGGTATGGAAATGTTGTGGGTTCGCGTGGCTCTGTCATTCCTTTTTTTAAAAAACTTATTTCTGAGGGTGCAGAAGAATTACCTATTACACATGAATTAATGACCCGTTTTCTCATAACGTTAGAAGATGGTGTTAAGTTTGTATTTAAAAATTTTGAGCGGATGCACGGTGGGGAAATATTCGTGCCGAAGATTCCATCCATGAAAATGACAGAATTAGCTAAAGCTTTGGCGCCTAATTTGCCGCAAAAAATTATAGGTATTCGGCCTGGTGAAAAGCTGCATGAAGTCATGTGTCCTGCTGATGATAGTCACTTAACCTTGGAGTTTAACGATCATTATGTCATTCAGCCAACAATTCAATTCGCACATAAAGCTAATTTTACTAGAAATAAACTTGGAGAAGAGGGTGAGTCTGTTGAGCTAGGTTTTGAATATAATTCAGGTAATAATACTGATTGGCTGTCTCATGGAGATTTTCTGAAGATGGTTGATACTATATGAATGAATTTATTCCATATGGCTGTCAAAATATTTCTGAAGAAGATATCAAACATGTTATTGATGTATTAAGAAGTGATTGGTTGACTCAGGGGCCTTGTGTCAATAATTTTGAATCTGCATTACAAGTATATACAGGTGCCAAATATGCGCTTGCTGTTTGCAATGCAACTGCTGCGCTTCACTTGGCTTATTTAGCTCTCGGGTTAAATGAGGGTGATATATTATGGACGTCTCCAAATACGTTTCTTTCTAGTGCTAATGCTGCAATTATGTGTGGTGCTGATGTTGATTTTGTTGATATTTGTCCGAAGACATTTAATATGTCTGTTGACTCTTTAGAAGAAAAGCTTATTGAAGCGAATAAGCTAAATAAGCTGCCTAAGGTAGTTGTACCAGTGCATTTCTCAGGGCAGTCTTGCAACATGAGGCGAATATTTGAATTATCTAAAAAATATGGTTTCAAAATTGTTGAAGATGCAGCGCACGCCATTGGTGGGAAATATTTAGATCAACCTGTTGGTTGTTGTGAATATTCAGATATTACTATTTTTAGCTTCCATCCTGTCAAAATTATTACCACGGGTGAAGGTGGTGCTGTGTTAACAAACAATAAAAAAATAGCGGATAAAGTTGCTTCACTGAGGGCGCATGGAATGACTCGTGATCAACAATTAATGACTCGTCCATCTGAAGGTGGTTGGTACTATCAGATGCTGGAGCTTGGTTATAACTACCGCATTACAGATATTCAGTGTGCTTTGGGCATGTCCCAATTAAATCGAATTGATGAATTTGTGAGACATAGGCATACAGTAAAAAATATATATAAAAGTTTGCTGGCAGAAGTAGAGTCAATATCTTTGCCATATCAGTATGAGAGTTGTTACTCAGCTTTACATCTTTATCCTATTGAAGTTATAGGGGGTGATAGAAGGGTTTTGTTTGAGTACCTGCGTGAAAATAATATTGGCGTAAATGTGCATTATATCCCAGTTTATTTACAGCCTTTTTATGAAAAATTTGGTTTTAAGGTTGGTTATTGTCCCAATGCTGAAAAATATTATAGTCAGGCGATTAGCTTGCCAATGTACCCAGCATTATCCACAAAACAAATTCATTATATTTCTGAAAAGATAATCGAAGGTTTAATGCAATGAATATCGCAATAATTCCTGCAAGAGGAGGTAGTAAGCGTATTCCAAGAAAGAACGTTAAAAATTTTAACGGCAAACCAATTATTGCCTATTCGATTGAAGCTGCTTTAAATTCAAAATTATTTGATAAAGTGATTGTTTCAACAGATGATGAGGAAATTGCGGAAGTTTCCAAAGAATATGGTGCGGATATCCCTTTTATTAGACCTAAAGAAATTTCAGACGATTATGCAACAACAAATGATGTAATGATGCATGCAATTCGTGGGTATTTGGAGAAAAATATAACTATCTCAAGTTTATGTTGCATATATGCGACAGCTCCATTTTTGCAAGCTGATGATTTGGTTAAAGCTAAACAGATACTAACAGATGATATCGATTTTGTATTTTCAGCTACAGAATTTGTCTATCCAATCTTTAGATCATTTAAATTAAAAGATGACAATCGTGTACGAATGTTCTGGCCAGAAAACTTTGCCAAGCGTTCACAAGACTTGGAAAAAGCCTATCATGATGCGGGTATGTTTTATTTCGGAAAACCAGAGGCGTTTTTGGAAAATAAGATATTTTTTGCTGAATATTCTAAAGCATTTATTATTCCACATTACAGGGTTCAGGATATTGATACTAATGATGATTGGATACGAGCTGAAAACTATTATCATGCTTTAAAAGTAAGTCAACTAATATGAATGTGTTTATTAGAACAGATGCATCGTGTTTAATAGGTAGTGGTCATGTAATGCGCTGCTTAACCTTAGCGGATATGTTTAAAAATGATGGTAATACTATTGAGTTTATCTGTCGTGATTTACCTGGTAACTTAATACAACTTGTTCAAGAAAAGGGATATGTTTGTAATATTTTACCTTTTTCAGATCAACAGAAATATGATTACTCCAATATTGAGTTAAATGATAATTATGAAGATTGGAGGGGCGTTCCTATAAAAATTGATTACAGTCAAACTCAAGAGATATTAAAAGAAAAAGAATGTGATTTATTGGTTATTGATCATTATGGTATCGGCGAAGAGTGGGAAATCCATTTAAGGTCATATGCTAAAAGAATTATGGTGATTGATGATCTTGCTAATCGAAAACATGATTGTGATATTCTTTTAGACCATAATTTCTATTTAGATTATGAATCACGTTATGATGAGTTGGTATCTAATAATTGCTTGAAATTATTAGGTCCTGGGCATGCGTTGATTAATCCTGAATTAAAAAAAGTTAAACAAAAACGTGTAGAACTCGCTAAATCATTAAATCCAAACAAAATTGAAAATGTTTTAATTTTTTTAGGGGGAATGGATGCAAAAAACTATACTGACTGTCTCTTATACACATCTCCGAGCCCACGAGACAGGCAGAAATCTCG
>CAJXRW010000307.1 GCA_913060525.1 uncultured Gammaproteobacteria bacterium | reverse complement strand
GCGTCAGATGTGTATAAGAGACAGATTTTATTCTTTTATTAGTTTTAGCTTTAAAACCCTTTTCTAATGTTGATGATAAAATTTCACCGCATATCGCTTTGGTGAAGGTTGATGGTATTATAGCAAGTGATTCAAATGCCAATGCTAACCTCATCAATAAAAGCCTTAATAAAGCGTTTAAAGATAAAGATGCGAAAGCAATCGTTATTAATATCAATTCTCCAGGTGGTAGCCCTGTTCAGTCGGATGATATTTATCAACAAATTCGTTATTTACAAGAACAGAATCCAAAAGCAAAAGTATATGCAGTGTGTGAAGATTTATGCGCTTCTGGCGGATATTATATTGCCTCTGCGGCTGAAACAATTTATGCCAATAAGATGAGTATTGTTGGTTCAATTGGTGTAAGAGCGGGTGGATTTGGTTTTGTGGAAGCCATGAAAAAAATAGGGGTAACTCGTCGATTATATACAGCTGGCAAAGACAAAGGATTTTTAGACCCATTCGAACCACAAAATGAGGCTCAAGTTAAAGATTTGGAGATGATGTTAACGCAAACCCATGAAGTGTTTATTGATGCAGTTAAACAAGGAAGAGGCAATAAAATTGATTTAACCCAGTCTGATAGAATTTTTTCAGGTTTACCGTTCAGTGGAATTGAAGCTAAACAGCTGGGTTTAATTGATGATTTTCAATCTATGGATCAAATAAAGCGCAGTTTGGGTGCTGAAGCAGTTGTTGACTATACGCAGAAAGAAGATATTTTTGAAAGAATTGCTACTAAGATGGGATTAGGTGTTTTGTACGAAGCCTATAATGCGATGCAGTTGAAACTCCAATAAATTATTTGTGATAGGGGTGACCTTTGGCATAGCTCCATGCTCGATAAATTTGTTCGGCTAATACCACTCTTACCAATGGGTGTGGTAGCGTCATTTTCGACAAAGCTATTTTTTCATTTGCCATTGCCGATATAGATTCATCAACACCGTCTGGACCACCTATTATAAATGCAATTGATGGGTGAAATTGCTGCCAATTTGTAATATGAGTGGAAAAAGCTTCTGTTGAGAATTGCTTGCCTCGAAAGTCTAAACTAACAATGTAGTCAGATTTGCTAATTTTTGCTTGTATCAGCTTGGCTTCTTGTTGTAATAAAGTATTTATACTTGTGGTTTTTATGCGCTTTGCAATTGGAATTTCAATTAGCTGTATTTGGATGTCTTGTTTCAGTCGTTTTTGATATTCTTCATAACCGTCATTTACCCACCTCGGCATTTTATCACCCAAGGTAATCAGTTTAATCAGCATGGTGTTATCGAGTGAAAATGAAATGATTTGGTTTAGATAATTCTTCGTTGAATGAATAATCTTCGATATCAAAATCTTTGATTGCTTCAACGGTATCTAACTTGTGACATAAAATATATCTTACCATTAGACCGCGTGCACGTTTAGCGAAGATGCCAATATTTTTAAATTGACCATTTTTATTTTCTTTGAAATCGACATCAATCCACTCACCAGCAATTTGTTTTTTATCAATGGATTTAGAATATTCTTGCGAAGCAAGGCATATAATCGCTTTAGTCTTTTGGGTGCTTAAAAGGGTGTTGAGATGATCTGTTAACTCTTTTTTCCAGAAGTCATATAAGCTTTGCTCATCAATCAATATTTTTGTGCCCATTTCAAGTCTGTATGGTTGAATTAATGCAGTTGGTTTAAGTAAGCCATATAAACCAGACAATATGCGTAGATGTTCTTCAGCAAATTTAACGTGATTTCTATTTAATGTTTTGGCATCAATACCTCTATAAACATCTCCAGTAAAAGCAAAGAGAGCTTGTTTTGAGTTTGAACGATCAAACTTTTTAGGATTAAAGTGTACGTATTTATCAAAATTTTCTAGCGCTAGTTTGTCAGATATTTTCATTAATTTGGCAAGTTCAAATGGTTCATACTGCTTCATTAAATTTACAAGCTTTTGTGTTTTGTCTTTGAATGAAATTTCAGATTTAATATCTACAGGTATTTTGGCAGAGAAATCTTGGCTTTTCGCAGGAGAGATTAGACTGATCATATATTTATGCCTCTTTAGATTATATTTTATATAAGCTTGTACAGACTTGTTACAAGGAAATATTAGCATGATGAGATAAATTCTTCAGCGTTTTTTTAGGTTATTTAAAGGTGATAAATTTGTATCTGTGTATTTTTCCCTGTTTTGATTATTTGTTCAGGATAGCGTTTAGGGGGAAGCTTGATTTTCGCGTATTCTGGTTTTTATTTTAACTATATGAAAAAAACATGCACAAAATGCTATAGTGTTATAAACCGTTAGATTGAATATATTTGCAGTGATGAAAGTTAAATTTATTTCTGAAGAAAGAAAGTACCAAGGTTTTTTCCATGTTGATGAGGTGGAATATTCTCATACTTTGTATGAAGGTGGCGAAAGTCCAACTGTTAAAAGAGAGTTGTTGTGTCAGGGGCAACAAGGTGCCGTTCTATTTTTATATGACCTGAAAAAAGAAACAGTTATTTTAATTGAGCAGTGCCGCACTGGTGCGATTAGAGATCCTGATGGTGATTATTGGTTAGTTGAACCTGTTGCTGGAAGAATTGAGTCAGGCGAATCGGTAGAAATAGCCTGTTTGCGCGAAGCTGAAGAAGAGGCGGGCATTGTTTTAGAAGCAAAAAACTTAGAGTTTATCTATAAATATTATCCCTCACCTGGTGGATATGCTGAGATATTGCATCTTTATGCTGCAGAAGTAGATGCAGATGATTTTGGTGAGTACGCTGGTTTAACTGATGATGTTGAGGATATTAAAATATTAAAAATACCATTCAAGAAAGCCTATGATGATATGGTTGCAAAAAAGTATAAAGTCGCCAGTACTTATATTGCTTTGCAATGGTTATTTTTGCATAAATATAAGATTTCATTATGACAGTGCGTAATATATTTTCTTATTTGAAAGCTACCTAAAATGTCTTAGAGTACGATGAAAGCTAAGCAATGGCTGAATTGACAATAGATTGGGCTTCAGAAAGTATCTGGTTTAAATGGTTTTCATCTTTGAATGATTCTGCATAGATTTTATAAACATCTTCTGTGCCAGAAGGGCGGGCGGCAAACCAACCGTTTTCTGTTGTAACTTTCAAACCACCAATAGCTGCACCATTACCAGGTGCATGGGTTAATTTAGCGGTGATTTTTTCACCCGCTAAACTTTCAGCACTAATCATATCTGAATTTAAATTACTTAATTTCGCTTTTTCTTCTTTACTGGCAGCGGCATCAATACGAGTATAAAGCGGCGCACCAAATTGATCAGTTAGTATTTTATAATGTTCGCCTGGATCTTTACCTGTTTCAGCTGTAATCTCTGCAGAAAGTAAGTTTAAAATAATACCATCTTTATCAGTACCTGTCTCTTATACACATCTCCGAGCCCACGA
>CAJXRW010000306.1 GCA_913060525.1 uncultured Gammaproteobacteria bacterium | reverse complement strand
GCGTCAGATGTGTATAAGAGACAGACCTAAAGTTGGCTTACTAAATAAAAATCAAGTAGATGCTGAAGCGTTAATTAGATGGAATCATCCTAAATATGGGTATTTATCTCCTGAAAAATTTATTCCTTTAGCTGAGCAAACAGGCCATGTTGAAAAATTAACAAAATGGATTATTTCATCTGTTTTAAGGGATATGAATCGATTTCAACAATTCAATGTATTAATTAAAGTATCCGTTAATATTTCGTCAAAAGATTTATTAAGTAAAAGTATTGTTAAATTTATTTCAGAACAACTGGCTATAAATGATGTGTCTGCAAGCCAATTAGTTTTAGAAGTAACAGAGAGCGCTGTTATGAAAAACACCGAAGAATCTTTAAAAACGCTCAGACAATTAAGGGGACTTGGTGTTTTGCTAGCAATTGATGATTTTGGAATAGGTTATTCTTCATTATCATATTTAAAACAGTTACCTATTAGTGAAATGAAAATAGATCAATATTTTGTTAAAAACATGAATGAAAATAAAAAAGATGCCTTAATTGTTCAATCATTAATAAATCTGGCACATAATCTTGGCTTAACCATTACTGCTGAAGGGGTTGGATCTATTGAAGTTAAAGAGTTACTCGAACAGTATAATTGTGATTTTGGCCAGGGGTTTTATTTTAGCCCAGCTTTACCAATAGATAATTATATAAGTTGGCTAAAAAATTATTTACAAAAAATAAAGTAGAATTATTTTAGCGGTTTTAAATGCAGATTAGAGGCTGCATAAAGCGTATTGTCTAATAGTGAGGCAATGGTCATTGGTCCAACTCCACCTGGTACGGGGGTAATCCAACTCGCTTTTTCTTTAGCTTCTTCAAAACAAACATCGCCTGTCAGTTTACCATTATCAACTCGATTAATTCCCACATCAATAACTATGGCCCCTTTTTTAATCCAATCACCTTTAATGAAATTTGGCTTACCAACTGCAGAGATTAATATATCTGCTTGTAAAGAATGGAAAGGTAAATTTTCAGTGAACCTGTGGCAATCTGTTACGGTACATTTTGCTAACAATAATTCCATTACCATGGGTCGTCCAACAATATTCGAAGCACCAACAACAACGGCATGCATACCAGCAATATCGTGAACAGTTCGTTTAAGTAATGTCATAATACCCTTTGGTGTGCAAGGTCTTAATAAGGGTTTACGCTGCATTAAACGACCAACATTATATGGGTGAAAACCATCGACATCTTTATCGGGTATAATGGCTTCAATAATTTTTGATTCATCAATATGTTCTGGTAATGGCAATTGAACTAATATGCCATCGATTTGATTATCATGATTTAACTGATCAATCACTTTGATTAATTCATTTTCAGAAATACTATCAGGTAGGTCGTGATCAACTGAATAAAATCCTACTTCGTTACAAGCTTTACGTTTATTGGCAACATAAATTTCTGAGGCGGGATTATTTCCTACTTTAACAACAGCTAACCCAGGTTTACGAAAGCCTTTTTGTGTTCTAAGTGAAACGGCATTTTTGATTTCTTGGCGGATCTGCTTAGCGATTTCTTTACCATTAATGATAGATGCAGTCATAAAAATACTATTTAAATTTTTTGTGAATTATACTAAATCTATTTCAGATATTTCAGTATTTATTGACTTAAGACTATATTTAATAATATTAAGTAGTTAGATTTAATAATGAGAGAGATAAGATGATTGTAATTGCAGGTGATATCGGTGGGACAAACTCACGCTTTCGATTATGTGAAGTTAATGGAACAAACATTAAAGAAATATTTTCTAAAACGTATAAAAGCTCTGAAAGTAGTGAATTTATTAATATTGTTTTACAGTTTGTTAAAGAAGCGAATATAAATTTAAAAGATATTTATTCTTCCTGTTTAGCTGTTGCTGGTCCAGTTGTGAATAATTCTATTGAGGTGACAAACCTACCTTGGTTTATTAGAGAGAGTGATTTACAAGCAGCATTGGAAAATCCAAAAGTTAAATTGTTAAATGATTTTTCAGCAAATGCTTATGGCATAGAAACGCTTAAAAAAGAGGATATTTATACCTTGCAGCAAGGTGTGCCAGAGCCATCTGCATTAAAAGCTGTGGTAGGGGCAGGAACAGGTTTAGGGGTTGCTTATGTTCATCGCCATGCAGAAGAAACACTCGTTTTTCCAACAGAAAGTGGCCATGTTGATTATCATCCTGTTGGTGATGAACAGGCTGCATTACTTGGATATATGCGTAAAAAATTACATCGAGTATCAGTGGAAAGAATCTTATCTGGTCCAGGAATTTATAATATTTATAAATATGTGTCAGAAAATGCGATATATAATCAAAAAGAAAATCATAAATTAAAAGCAAAACTTCATCAAGGTGACAATAATCAAGCTGCTAATATTGTTGAATTTGCCTTAGAGCATGAAGATCCAATGGCATTAAGAACCTTGGATATTTTTATTAAGACGTATGGTAGTGTAACGGGTAATGTTGCGCTTTCCTCTATCCCACAAGGTGGTTTATATATTGTTGGTGGTATTGCCCCTAGGTTATTAAAACAAATGACAGATGGTCGATTTATGGAGAGCTTTTTAGATAAAGGAAGAATGTCAGGATTATTAAAAGAAATTCCTGTGCATATTGTTATGAATACAAATATAGGGTTACAGGGTTCTGCTTTATATGCTTCAAGATTATAGTTGGATTGAACCTTCTGTTCTTTCGTGATGTTCTTGAATTTCTTTTGCAGAAATAGACATGGTTGCCGTAGGGCGAGCTAATAGTCTTGGCAAACCTATCGGGTCACCAGATATTTCACAATAACCATAATCCTTATTGTCAATCAGTTTGATGGTTTTATCAATTTTGTTGAGTAGTTTACTTTGCCGCTCAACTGTCCTTAAATATATCTGCTGCATCTCTTGTTGGGTTGCAACGTCATTCATATCAATATTATGTTCAGTTTGAGCAAGATTCTGTTTAGCTTCAACCATTGCATTATTGAGCTCTACCTTTTGTTCTTCCAGTAAATTTCTAAAAAATGCTAATTGAGCGTCATTCATGTAATCATCTTCGGGCATTGCTAATAATTCTTCTTTTGTTAGCATGTTCGCCTCCTAGTAAAGTTAAAACATAAACTAATCCAACTAGAAGTATAATTTATTTAATAATTAGATGCAAAATTAACCTGTATTTTTCATACCTGCAGCAATTCCAGCAATAGAAAGCATGAGTGCGTTTTCTAGTTGGGTTGAATTTTCTTGGTCTATATGATCAAACTTGAGTCTTCTTAAAACTTCGGCCTGTAAAATATTGAGAGGATCAATATAAGGTTTTCTATATTGTAAGGTACCCCTTAATGAGTCTCTATGTGTTTCAATGGGTAAGTCTTTTGCAATTAATCTATTATCTGTCTCTTATACACATCTCCGAGCCCACGAGACAGGCAGAAATCTC
>CAJXRW010000305.1 GCA_913060525.1 uncultured Gammaproteobacteria bacterium | reverse complement strand
ACGAGATTTCTGCCTGTCTCGTGGGCTCGGAGATGTGTATAAGAGACAGAGGTGCGTATGGTTTGGTGGTGCTGCATCATGATTATCCAGATCAACTGATCGCCGTTCGTTCAGGTTCACCGATTGTTATTGGATATGGTTTAGGGGAGCATTTTATTTCTTCTGATTGTCTTTCATTATTGCCTGTCACACGTCGTTTTTCATATTTGGATGAAGGTGATATTGCTGTTGTTAAACTTGAATCTGTAGAGGTTTTTGACAAAGACGGTAAGCCTAAAGAAAGTAAAGTCACGGAGTTTGCACATACCCAGGATGCAGCATCAAAAGGTGAATATAAGCACTACATGCAAAAAGAAATCTTTGAGCAACCAACCGTTATTGCTAATACGTTTGCAAATTGTTGTACACGTGAAAATCAGGTGATTGTTGAAAAATTTGGTGCAAAAGCAGAAGCGTTATTTAAAAAAGCCAAACACGTTAGGATTGTAGCCTGTGGCACAAGTTATCATGCAGGTTTAGTGGCACGTTTCTGGATAGAGCATTACGCAAACATTACGTGTGATGTCGAAATAGCAAGTGAGATACGTTATCGCAAAGCGGTTGTACCAGAAGATTGCTTATTTATTACGGTTTCTCAATCTGGCGAAACGGCTGATACCTTGGCAGCACTACGCCAGGCAAAAGAATTAGGTTATTTGGCAACCTTGGCAATTTGTAATGTACCGAGCAGCTCACTTGTTCGTGAAGCGGATTTGGTCTTCATCACTCAAGCAGGCACAGAAATGGGGGTTGCCTCCACTAAAGCGTTTACGACGCAGTTAGTTGCATTTGTTTTATTAACGTGTGCCATTGGACGTTTTCATGGGCTTGAGCAAAAAACTGAGCAGGAAATTGTTAAAGCATTATTATCAGCACCTGAATTGGTGCAAAAAGTGTTAGAGCTTGATGATGATATCGAAAAACTCTCACATGATTTTGTAGAGAAAAACCATGCTCTGTTTTTAGGTCGAGGCATCCAGTTTCCAGTGGCGCTGGAAGGGGCGCTTAAATTAAAAGAAATTTCCTATATTCACGCCGAGGCGTACCCAGCAGGTGAATTAAAACATGGGCCATTAGCCTTGGTTGATAAAGATATGCCAGTCATAGCGGTTGCTCCAAATGATGAGTTATTAGAAAAACTGGAAGGCAATTTGCAAGAAGTTCAAGCACGAGGTGGGCAGCTGTATGTATTTGTTGATCATGCAGTGAGTGATAGTTTAAATATTGATAGCCACCATACGTTTATTATTGAACAAGTTCCTGCCATGATTGCCCCAATCATATTTACCATTCCGTTGCAATTATTTTCTTATCATGTTGCGGTTCAAAAAGGTACGGATGTTGACCAGCCACGTAACTTAGCCAAGTCTGTGACTGTGGAGTAAGTATAATTCGGGGAAAATATGGATTGTAAGAGTATAATAAAGTTGTTTACGATAATTTCAACCAATGAGAATTGCTGCTAATAAATGTAACTACTGAAAACCATAGGAAGTGATAGATTGACATCCAACTTTGAAATCTGATGACATTGTCTTCTGAAAATGACAACAATGACATTATGCACATTTTATTGATAGTGTAAAAAATAGGTGTATAATTAAAATGTAATTAAGCTTAAGAATAAAATACACGCGAGTTGGATATGGATCGTCAAGCAATATCAAATATTATACCTAATAAGAATAAAGCGTTAATGTTGGCAAAGAAAGTTTTGGCTGAGCTCGTGTGTGATGCTGTTAATCTTGAAGGAATTAATTTTACATTACCAGAAGTCCAAACCTTATTAGATGGTATTACTGTTGGTGGTCATAAATTACAAGATCAAGAAATTACACTTAATCAGTCTTTAGCTTGGAAAAAAATATTCCAAGATATACAGAATGACTCATTTTCCGTCACTAAAGATTATTTATTATCATTGCATGCTATTGCTGCCAAAAATGAAGCGCTAGAGTGGAGGTGTTTCAGAACAGGAGGAGTAACGATTGCTGGCACAGACTATATGCCCCCTAGCCATAAAATATTAGATGAATGTTTTCATGAAATGGTAAAGCAGTCTAATAAAATAACAGATCCTTATTATCAGTCTATTTTTATATTCCTGGAAATGGCTAGAACCCAATTTTTTTATGATGTAAATAAAAGAATGGGGCGGTTTATTATGAATGGCAACTTATTATCTAAAGGTTATCCTGTTATTAATGTTCCTGCATCAAGACAACTTGAATTTAATCAAAAGATGCTTGCGTTCTATGAGTCACATAATCACCAGGAAATGACAGACTTTATGTTGAGCTGTTTAAATAAAAATGCCATAGCAATTATGAGTGAGTAGTTAGATGGCAGTAGTAGGATATGCAAGAGTTTCAACCAAGCAGCAAAACTTAGACATTCAATTAGAAAAGCTAAAAGCATATGGCTGTAAAAAGATCTATCAAGAAAAACTAAGCGGGGTAGATCAAAATCGACCTGAGCTCATTAAATGCAAAGAATATCTCCGAGAGGGTGATACTTTGGTTATTACTAAATTAGACCGTATGGCACGGTCAGCAGTAGATTTAGGAAATATCGTTAAGCGATTTGAAGAAGAGGGCATCAATCTAGTAGTGCTAGATCAGAATATTGATACTACAACCAGTTACGGAGAATTAACCTTTCATGTTTTAGGTGCAGTTGCAGAGTTTGAAAATGAAATTCGTAAAGAACGCCAGCTGGAGGGGATTGCAAAGGCGAAAGCACAAGGCAAGCCTTTTGGAAGACCGCCAATATTAAATGATAAAGAAATAGTTCATTTTTTAAATGATATATTATCAAAAGAAATGAGTGTGAATGATATGCAGGAAAAATATAACATCTCACGTAAGAGTTATTATAATATTAAAAATAAAAACCAAGGTGTCCTAGACTACTGTGTTGAAAATGGATTTAATCAAGTTGATCAACGTTTAATAAATCAATTGTCACTAAAACTGTAAAGTGGATTAAGCGTGGATTTAGAGAGTTCTAGTGTAATTAAGATACAATTACTAGAGACCAAATATAGTAGGGAGGTGGATACATCCATTATACCCCAGCCTCAAATAACGAACATTAACAAGTACAGGAACTATGAAGATAGATATAAACGCTTACTAGCCAGGAAATACTTATATCAAAGATTAAAGTCAGAGCACAACATTTCAGATTTTGAATTAAGATACAATCAGTATATGAAACCTTTTCTAAGTGCTGATCCTGCTATTAGTTTTAGTTTTTCTTACGCTAGCAGGTATATACTGGTTGCTTATTCAAGCACTCATACCATTGGGGCAGATATTGAGACCATAGATATCAATTTAGATATAGAGTCTATTACTAGAGAAATCATGCATGAGGATGAGTTAAGCTTTTTTGCTGTCTCTTATACACATCTGACGCTGCCGACGATCTACTCTGTGTAGAT
>CAJXRW010000304.1 GCA_913060525.1 uncultured Gammaproteobacteria bacterium | reverse complement strand
GAGATTTCTGCCTGTCTCGTGGGCTCGGAGATGTGTATAAGAGACAGATATTACCATCTATTTCAACTTTGAGTTTGTTATTATGATCAACCCCTTTTATATCAGCGCCATCAAAAGAAATACTCATTTGTAACGCATATTTTTCAGCAATATAATCTTGGAGCTTCGGATCTGTAACGCCACCAATTGACTTTCCCAGCCCTACTAATGTTACATCCAAACCTAGTTTATGAAGCGCTTGCCCTAGCTCAATACCAATGACACCTAACCCGATAACAACAATTTTTTGTGGCAAAGTATCTAACTCAAAAAATTGGTCAGTATCAATTAAATGCTGTTGATATTCCTGCCAAGGTTTAGGCACAACTGGTGTTGACCCTGTAGCAATAATAATTTTTTCAGCTTGAATTTTTTCATCACCCAAATCTAGCGTATGTGCATCAATAAAACTTGCATAGTTTTGAATTAACTTTTCTTTCCAACTCTCCATATCAGAAAAGACACCACGAACAAAGCGATCACGAAGCTTTCTGACAAAATGCATAACTCCTTGATAGTCGACAGTTAAATTATCACCACCATGAATCCCTTCTTCAACAAATACTTTCCTTCTAGCATAATCATTTGCTGCTTGAATGAGCACTTTTGAGGGCATGCACCCAACACGCGCACAGGTCGTTCCCAGTTTCCCACCATCAATAACAACATAGTCATCTGTTACTTTAGATACTTCCCTGCGAGCTGATAGTCCAGCAGTTCCAGCGCCAATAATGGCCACTTTAACTTTTTTCATTACAAAGCCTTATTAAATTTTTCAGTAACAAAACTATAACAAGAGGAAATACAATAGTGAAATATATTAAGTTTATAAAAATGATTAGGTATGGTTATACTGCTAGACTACTTCCCAAGCATCTTTTTCGGAAAACAATTTACGTAAAAGCATATTATTTAATTTATGTCCAGATTTATATGCATTAAAATGGCCAACAATATTACCACCCACATAAAAATCACCGATTGCATCTAATATCTTATGTTTAACAAACTCATCTTCATAGCGAAGACCCCCTTCATTCATCACACCGTCTTTTGAAATACCAACTGCGTTATCGAGTGAAGCACCTTTGGCTAAATTATTTGCATGTAGGTACTCTAGCTCCTCAATAAAACCAAATGTTCTCGCCTGAGAAATTTCTTTTTCATAAGTTTCATAACTGCCATCAAACTCATAAACAGAAGGCGTAGCAGCAATAACAGGATGATCCCATTTAATTTCAAAGCGGTATGATGTCTTATCAGAAGGTAAAACTTCTGCATATTTGTCTTCAAATTCAACCTTAATCGGTTTCAAAATTTTAATTTGTTTGCGTTTAGAATCTTGTCTTTTGATTCCTGCTGCTTGGATTGCAAATAAAAATGGGGCTGCACTACCATCCATAACTGGAATTTCTGGTGCATCTACTTCAGCAATGATATTATCAATTTTTAACATACATAATGCTGACATTAAGTGCTCAATGGTTGATATCTTTACATCGCCATTAACTAATGCTGAGCACATCAACGCTTCCTGCACGGCATCAGCCTGTACAGGAATATCGACATTGGGACTCAGATCCACCCTACGACATATTATGCCAGTATCAACTGCTGCAGGCTTAAGCATCAACGTTACCTCATGCCCTGAATGCAGTCCAATTCCTTTGATAACGTATTCTTTTTCTATTGTTTGCTGTTGTTCCAACATAAATAAACTCAATTTACATATTTTGTATTAGTATAGAGAATATTACTCTGTGTTTTAAGTTTTTTGCTTAAAGCCTTCGCAATATATGCGATTTTACTTACAGATGAAAATATCGCTGAAATTGTAATTAAAAGATAACAAAGAGATTTGAAATGGAAATAGAGAAGAGAAATCAACAAATAGTCAGAAATGATTTCTACTTAAACGCTTAGAATTTTAAAATAATAACTATGAACTAATCTTGCCTGACTTTTTAACTAAACCGCCCTCTTCAAGAATCCTTTGCGGCACAGGACGCAAGTCTTTAACGACTTTAATATAGCTTAACAATTTAAGCAGATAAAAAGTAATATCATATTCATACCATGCAAATCCCTGACGTGCAGAACCAGAATATCTATGATGATTGTTGTGCCAACCTTCGCCAAATGTTGTGATTGCTACAAACCAATTATTCTTACTAGACTCTCCAGTTTCATATCTTTTTGAACCATACACATGTACTAATGAATTCACAAAATAAGTTGCCTGATTAACAAAAAAAGTAGGTACACAGAATCCCCATACAACAGCGTTCCATCCACCAAAAACTGCTAATAATGCTACTAGAATTAACGGACACAAAAACCAGTAGCGCTCCAATAAACGTAACTCAACATCTTTACACAAGTCTTTTATTAAAGGGTATTCGGCTTTTAGATTTTCTTTATACATAAACCAACCCATGTGGCTTTGCCAAAAGCCATGCTGAATTGCTGAATGACAATCTTCTGGTTTATCAGAATAAATGTGATGATGTCTGTGGCGCGATGCCCACCATAAAGGTCCACCCTGTAACGTAGTACAACACAAAAATGTCATGATAAACCTAAACACACGAGAAGTCTTATAGGCTTTATGAGAAAGCAGCCTGTGATAACAGGCAGTTAAGGTAAAAACTCTTAACAAGTAACTCCCCAAGAAAAGATAAATATCATAAATATAAAAATCAGTTGTGAATGCCGTTAACGGAAGCAGTGTCACAAAAGCTACTACCAAGACAATAAATGGAGACAAGCTGCCATGTTTAGTATCAATTTTTATTTTGAATAAATTCATTACAAAACCTGTATGTTATATGAACGATCGTCATTATCTTGCTTCTTTCCTCATAAAACAAGCTTTTTAAGCAAAAATACTTATTACCCGCAAATTCTTGAATCTTATTGTATAGTATATAGCTAAAACAAAAATGTGGGTAACTTTGTGTATAGAGTTGTGGGTTATCAGCCAAAACTGTTGATAATACGCTATATACCACTATCACAACTTATATTCATAAGACATCATTAAAAGAAAATAAATATATAACCAATTGATAAATAATATATATTATAGATACCATCTGATTTTCTACACAGAAAAATATATTCTGATATATCATCCTAGACCTTATTGTTACTACTACTTATTTAATTATGGTTAAAATAATATTGTGGATAAATTATCTGCAAATATCATAATAAATATCTCTAGCTAGCAAAAACATATACATGAGTAAATAGCCTTATAGCCATTATTTATCAATCTGTGGATAACTTTGTGTATAGAGTTGTTAGTACTCATTGAAAAGCGTTAATACAAGGTAGTTCAAAAAAATATTATTTATAATCACGCCTGATCTCTTTACTCGCCAACAAAAAACTTAACTACTTGATATATATCCTGTCTCTTATACACATCTGACGCTGCCGACGATCTACTCTGTGTA
>CAJXRW010000303.1 GCA_913060525.1 uncultured Gammaproteobacteria bacterium | reverse complement strand
GAGATTTCTGCCTGTCTCGTGGGCTCGGAGATGTGTATAAGAGACAGGAAAAAGGGCGCATTGAGTCGTAAAACCATGATTGCAGACTTTGAATCCAAAGAGGGCTTCAACATTATCATTATGTCACCCGTTGCGGCTGGGGTTGGCCTAACAGTAGTGGGTGCAAACAACGTAATTCACTTTGAGCGCCACTGGAATCCGGCAAAAGAAGCGCAAGCAACTGACAGAGTTTTTAGAATAGGCCAAGTAAAAGACGTCAATATTTACGTACCTATTTTACACCATCCTGAATTTGAGTCGTTCGATGTGAACCTGCATCGATTGCTGTCGCAAAAGTCTATGCTTAAGGATGCAGTCGTTACGCCCGGAGAGGTTATGCCCAGTCCTGCTGGCGCAGATAAACACCATCTAAGCACAGAAAGCATTATTACTTTTGACGATATGCGCCGCTTGAGTTGGAAACAATTTGAAGCATTAACAGTGGAGCTTTTAGCTCGTGAATATGAGGCCGATAGTGCATGGTTAACAAAAGAAGGTTCAGATTTTGGAGCAGATGGCGTATTAACCAAAGGTAATGAAGCCATCTTGATCCAAGCTAAACATAAGCAAGGTGCATATAAAGGGCACAACGCTGTGCAAGAAGTGGCGAATGCAAAAACTCTTTACGCAAATAACCTAGGTAGGGAAATCACCATTCAAGTGTTTATCACCAATGCAACGCAGTTAGCGAAGAATACACGAGATATAGCCAAACAACTTGGTGTAACGATTATCGACGGAACGGAATTGGCCGAGCTTTGTGAGCGCCATGCCATTTCGTTTGGGCAAGTTATCACACGCTTATCGAAACAACGCTACGTGATTAAAGTTGACAGCAAAAATACAAACCAGCCAAGCCTTGAAAAGGCAATGCTCTAATAATTACGAATAACAAGTTTAAACCTCATCAACACTCCACTAGGAGTGACCTACTTAAGGAAGTAAACCCAACATGGTAGAACAACACAAAAAAGCATTGGAAAAACAACTTTGGAATATTGCCAATGCGCTACGCGGTAACATGAGTGCCGACGAATTTAGGGATTACATATTAGGTTTTGTGTTTTACAAATACTTGTCTGAGCGTATGGATTTATACGCTGACGCAGTGCTAAAAGAAGATGGCATTAAATTTGATGCGATTGACGAAAACAGCGAACAAGGTAAAGAGTATCTCAACGCTATTAAAGAAGAGGCCATCGACCACTTAGGTTACTTTTTAAAGCCCAGCGAACTATTCCACGTGCTGGCCAAAAAAGGTGAGAGTGGCGAATTTATATTAGAAGCGTTAACCGAAGTGCTGAATCACATTGAACAAAGCACCATGGGTACGGCGGCAGAGGACGACTTCAATGGCCTATTCGACGACTTAGATTTAACCTCAAACAAGCTAGGTAAAACCGAAAAAGCCAAAAACGAGCTGATATCAAAGATATTGATCCATCTCGACGACATCGACTTTTTGCACGACGAAACTGAAATTGATGTACTGGGCGATGCCTATGAATATTTAATAGGGCAGTTTGCTTCAGGGGCAGGTAAAAAAGCAGGCGAGTTTTACACGCCACCTATGGTATCAAAGCTTTTAGCAAAGCTAGTGACCATGGGTAAGGACAAATTAAAAAGTGTGTACGACCCTACCTGCGGTTCGGGTTCGTTGTTATTGCGCGTAGCAAAAGAAGTAAAAGACGTTGGCGGTTTTTATGGTCAAGAGTCTAACCCTAGCACTTACAACTTAGCTCGCATGAACATGATTTTACATGGCGTGCATTACCGCCGTTTTAACATTAAGCAAGACGACACTCTAGAGCAGCCACATCATTTAGGTGAGCGTTTTGAAGCGGTAGTCGCCAATCCGCCATTTTCGGCTAAATGGAGTGCAGCTCAAGGCTTTTTAACTGATGAGCGATTTCAAGATTATGGCAAGTTAGCCCCAGCTTCAAAGGCTGACTTTGCCTTTGTACAACACATGCTCCACCAACTTGATGATAACGGCACTATGGCTGTGGTCTTACCGCACGGTGTGCTATTTAGAGGTGCTGCCGAAGGTCATATACGTAAACACCTTATTCAAGAGAAGAACTGCTTAGATGTAGTGATAGGATTACCTGCTAATATTTTTTATGGAACATCTATCCCTACTTGCATTTTACTACTCAAGAAGAATCGCCAGCATAAAGGCAATGTTTTGTTTATTGATGCTAGCCAACATTTTGGTAAAGCGACGAACCAAAACTATCTACGTGATGAAGACTTAGCTGCTATCTTAGATGCAGTGGAAAAGCGCGATCAGCTTGAGACTGAAAAGGCCGATAAGTTTGCTTATGTTGCTTCTATACAAGAAATTACCGTCGAGAACGAGTTTAATCTAAACATTCCTAGATATGTAGATACATTTGAAGATGAAGAAGGAGTTGATTTAAATAGTACTATAATAAAATTAGGTCATTTAGAAACTGATATTATCGAAATAAATAAAACAATAAATTCGTTCTGTTCAGAATTGGGTATCAATAGCACGAGTAAGGTAATTGAATGAATTACATTGAAAGTGTCATTCCAAAAGTAAGATTCGGTGGTTTTTCAACCCCTTGGGTTATCGTGAGACTTGGGGATATCGGGAATTTTAAAAATGGGCTAAATAAAAGTTCAGAAGACTTTGGTCACGGTTTTCCGTTTATTAATTTGTTGGATGTTTTTGGTAAATTAGAAATTGACAACCCAGAGTTGTCACTAGTCAATGCTTCTGAACGAGATTTAAAGTCCTATACAGTCGAAAAAGGTGATGTGTTTTTTATTAGGTCTTCGGTTAAACGCGAGGGGGTGGGTGAAACAATAGTTGCTAACCAAGACCTTCCTAATACGGTTTATAGTGGTTTTTTGATTCGTTACAGAGTCTCTAATATTCTGAATCATAACTTTAAGAAATATTGTTTCTGGACAGAAAATTTTAGGAGATTACTAATTAGATATAGTACATCGAGTGCTAATACTAATATTAACCAAGAGTCTCTACAAAAGCTTACAATTGCTGTACCAGAGTTGCGAGAACAACAAAAAATTGCCGACTTTCTTTCTGCGGTAGACAAAAAAATCAGCCTCCTAAAAGAAAAGCATGCCTTGTTAAAGCAATACAAAAACGGAGTGATGCAAAAGCTTCTCAAACGAGAAATCCGCTTTAAAGATGACAACGGCAATGCCTTTCCTGATTGGCAGGAATTGAAATTCGGAGATGTGTTTGAACGTGTAACTCGCAAGAACAAAACAAATAATCTAAATGTACTGACGATTTCTGCTCAACGCGGACTTATTAATCAGGAAAAGTATTTTAATAAATCAGTTTCCGCTAAAGACGTAACTGGGTATTACTTATTGGAAAATGGGGAGTTTGCATACAATAAAAGCTACTCTAAAGCTGTCTCTTATACACATCTGACGCTGCCGACGATCTACTCTGTGTAGA
>CAJXRW010000302.1 GCA_913060525.1 uncultured Gammaproteobacteria bacterium | reverse complement strand
GT
Source organism: uncultured Gammaproteobacteria bacterium (assembly GCA_913060525.1). Classification (GTDB taxonomy): domain Bacteria; phylum Pseudomonadota; class Gammaproteobacteria; order Francisellales; family Francisellaceae; genus CAJXRW01. Next base: position 3,503 of record CAJXRW010000302.1, on the reverse strand, counting down.
GGGCTCGGAGATGTGTATAAGAGACAGTTTCTAGACCATTTATTCGAATTAAAACTTCGAATCCGTATAATTTTCCATTAGTTATGGAATATTCAGGTTGAAAGCAAATGCTGTAATTTCGTTCATTCAATAATTCTTTAAATACTTGTGTACGATGGTGTTTCAACGAGGCTTCTTTTTCTAGCTCGGTATTAAAAATAGTAACTTTGTTTTTACCTAATAATTTTGATTGATACATGGCTAGATCAGCCTGTCTCAACAGCTGGTTGAATTCAATTCCAGGTCGGTATATTGCAATACCAATGCTAACACTTGAATAAATGACATTATTGTCTAATTGATAGGGTTCTTTTGATCGCATTAAATATTCATTTGCAATTTCTGTGTATCGTTTTGCATCGCTTACATTTCTAATTATGATTGCAAATTCATCGCCTCCTAGACGGGCTAGAAAATCTTCTTTTCTTGTGATAGAAGCAAGTCTATTGGCAACTTGTCGTAATAATAAATCACCCTCTTGATGACCAAAGCTTTCATTTATTTGTTTAAAATCATCTAGATCTATAAATAAAACGGCAAAGTTATGATCTTGGTAATCAATTTGCGTTTGTAGCTCTTCGTTAAATGCTGATCGATTAGGTAAATGGGTGGTGATATCCGTATAAGCAATTAAGTTTAATGTTTCTCGTTGTTGTGTGAGTAAAGTCTCTTTTTCTTTAACTTCAGTGATATCAATTGCACAAACAAAAAAACCAGAAACGTCACCATCTTTATTTAGATCGGGAGTATAAGTAACCTGAAAGTGTATCTCTTGGGGCGCTAAGCCTGATACGGCAATAGTGAATTCTTGTTCTATACCTGTTAGTGCCAGCTTGGCGTATTTTTCAACTAGAGCGTAGTTTGTGCCAAGCACTTTTCTAATATGTTTGCCGCTATAAAATGAAGTAGGTTTGCTATAGGTGTCTTCATATTTTTTGTTCACGTAACGATATTTTAAATCTTTATCAACGTATGAAATAAGCGCTGGTACTGAATTAATAATTTTCTCAATACGTGATTTAGCCATTTCTAAATGGTACAAATAGCGTTGTTTCTCAGTAATGTCTTGAATTTGGGCAATAAAATGTAATGGGCGTTTTTTTTTAAAAATGACTGCCACATTAAGTTGGATCCATATTATTTGCCCTGATTTAGTAAAATAACGTTTGTTTATTTCATAATGCGATATTTTTTGACTCAGCAGATCATTCACAAAATTAATATCTTTATCTAAATCATCTGGATGGGTAATGTCTTGAAAGCTTTTTTCTAGCAGCTCTTTTTCTGAATGGTCTAAAAGTTTGGTTAGCTTTCGATTTACGGTAATAAATTTTCCATTCAAATCAACGAGAGCTAACCCAATGGAAGAATATTCGAGTAGATAATGGAAATATTTGTTGCTTTCGGTTCGAGTGTGAATATGTTCATATTTATTTTTATATACTTTTATAATGAATAGATTAGAGCCGTTATTTTTCTGGATATTGAGTTTCGCAGGGATATACAGACCTGTTTTATTAATCAAATCGATTTCTGATTCAGGGGTATCAGACTTTACTATTCTAATTAAATTTGAAGCAGGTTGGTGTGTTAATTCATTCAGGCCGTAGCCCGTATATTCTAAAAAAGCTGAATTTACTGATAGAATACTTGCAGTTTCGGCATTGCTTGATGAGCAAACGATAATTAAGTCATCAAGTATGTCAATAAAATTTTGTACATCCATCGTCTTCCGTTATTAGCTCTATGCGTCAAAAATTATAGCAAATATTAAGAATTTTTCAGGGGTTAAGGCTTGATTGCCAAAATAATATTTTTATTAAATAGTCAGCATATTAAAAATTTGCCGACTATGCACTAATATAAATTAATCCAGGATGTTTGATTCGTGAAATGTATTTGATTAAAAAATTGACTAAGAGGTTATCCATAATCTTGCTTTGCAGTTGGTGTGTTACCTCTGTGCAAGCGGCAAATATAGACGATTTTCAATCTTGGCTGAGCCTTGCGATTGTGGGTCGTCTTGGTTCAGAGAACGAGGCGCTGTCAAAAGTTCGCTATGAATTTATTGCTCAAGAGCGTACTGCGGATGACAGTACCCGGTTTTTCCAGTCTTTACTTAGGACAGGAGCAGGCTATCAAATAACACATCACTCTAGTCTATGGTTGGGTTATGATTGGTTACATACAAATGATGTATTTGTGCCAGTTGCAATAGATACGAGCACACCTTGGCAGCAATTTATGTGGGAAAATACCTATGAGTACTTTTCATTTATGTCAAGAACACGTCTGGAAGAACAATTTGTTGAGGGTAATGATGATATGGGCTGGCGTGTTCGCCAAATGTTGCAGTTTAGTATCCCCATTACCGCCATTCCAGATTTGGCGATTTTAACTTTTGATGAATTATTCGTTAATCTAAATGGGATTTCTGGCATAGATGATCCAGGTACGATTCAAAATAGGCTGTTTTTAGGGCTTACCTATGGCGTAAGTGAGCATGTTGTTACGCAACTAGGCTACATGAATCAGTATATCGAAGACTTTGAGAATGACAGTTATCTCAACAATATCCTCTTTTTAGGTTTGGTACTTAGATTTAATTAATTCATTAAATTCATAACTTATTAAAAGCATTCACCGCAATCGCATTTTGATAACAACACCAATAGTCTTTCAATGATGTATATTCTGCATCAGATAAAATATTTTGCTGTTTTGCTTGTTCAAGTTGCTCTTCAAATATTAGATTCTTATTTATTTTCTTATTGCGAATAGCATTTTTAAATTTATCTATAATCGGTTGGATATTTATTTTTTGTTGGAAGACATTTTCTACTTCGCCAATATTGGTATCAGGATCAAAAAATTGTTTTTTTATATTATTACGCAAATTTGTATTTAGTTGCATATTCTGGGCAAGTTGCCTCTCAAGTTCGTGACTTGGCGCTTTAAACCTTTTTCCAAATGGGAAGCATACCGCTTTTAATTTAAATGCGATAAATCGATTAGGCAGATTTTCTAAATAGTCATAGAAAGCAGTTTGAAAATGGTAACCACAATACTTGAGTGACCATTGGGCATGCGTTAATTCTGCTTCTTCCAGTTCACCATGCATTGCATTTTTAATCACAGAACAAGCCAGGTAAAGATTGCTTAGCATGTCTGCTAAACACGCTGAAATACGCTCTTTCTGTTTTAACTCTCCACCAAGAGAAAGCATGGCGGCATCTGAGGCAACGGAAAACATTGAGCTTAGTAAGGTAATGTCTTTACAATATTTCGTTAGTTGATTTTGTGGTGGATTAGCAATAAATCTTGCTCTTGTTAGAGACAACCAAAGTAGTCGAAAACTATTGTGAATACTAAAGCCAATATTTTTCCAGAGTATATCGTCAAATACTGGTGTGTTGCTGTCTCTTATACACATCTCCGAGCCCACGAGACAGGCAGAAATCTCG
>CAJXRW010000301.1 GCA_913060525.1 uncultured Gammaproteobacteria bacterium | reverse complement strand
GTGTATAAGAGACAGCCTTGACAGTCTCTTTAAAAAAGAAAGAAATAATTAATGAAATAACCATTAGTACAGGTACGATTATCATTCCATAGCTGTAGGAAGTCTGTTCAGATCCAGTCGAAGTTTCAAAATGTTGGATTATTGCACCCGAAATTGGCTGAAATAAAAACCCGCTAAGTGGAACAAATAAATTCACTAGCGCAATGCAAGCACCTAACTGCTCACGCTTTACATTCTGATGAACTAAGTGAAAATTAAGCACATGAACACTCTGAACAGATCCAAACATAAAGCACAATATTAACGCAAACGTTAAGCTCACCTGGAAATAAAACAACACAACCGTAACTAAAACACCCACAATGCTCGCTAAAATCAACCATAGTTTACTGCCATTCGCCAATGAAGCAACCACACCCCAGACAGGGCTGGATAGTGCCACACCTAAATATACCATCGAGATACAGGAGGCAGCCTCAGGGCGAGAAAATCCATAGACTGTCGTTAAGTAGTTTATTCCCCATAAATCGGCAAAAACAGCGGTAGTACCAGTAATAAATAAGCAATAAAGACCATTCAATAATAATTGTTTATTCGTAATAATATACAGCAGTGTTTCTGATATTTTAACCTTTGGTGCCATATGTGCTTCATCGTGATTTTCTTTATTTGAACGCACCCATATAACACTTAACAACACTAATACAGCGCAAAACATGGTTACTCCAAAAAATACCGATCTTTCTCCATACGCTGATAACATCATGACCAATGGCACACCTGAAGCCACGCCACCAAAGTAGCCCATTAATTGGGTAAAGCCAGCAAATGCTGGAAAAAGCCGATTAGGCAACCAGCCAGCAATCACTTTTAAACTACTAATAAATGCAAATCCACCACCAAAACCAACAAGAGCACGACCAATCATCAAACCAGTTGGATGATCTGAATAAGTAAAAACAAGCATTCCTATTAACGATACGCAGGTTGCAAAAATCATGACTTTTTTAACACCAAAACGATCTACGGAAATCCCTGCAGGTAATTGAGCAATAACATAAAATAAATAAAAACTAGAACCAATAAAAGAGATTGTGACAGGGTCAATACCTAACTCACTATCAAAATAACTGGACAGCGCATTTGTTGAGGCTCTTACAAAAAATTCAAAGGCATATAACAGTGCACAAACAAACCAAATAGATATACCTAAAATAATAAGCCTTTTGCTTGCTTGACTATCTTTCATCAGCGACCTCTTTTAAAGAAAATAATTAACTTGATAAGTTTATCTATATTTTTTCTTAAAAGCTCTTAGCCTGCATGCAAAATTGTTGCAACAGCTTACCATCTTTTAATCCTTTTTCTTTTTCTACGCCACTACTAACATCAACCGCATAGGGCTTATAATCTATAACGAGTTTTTTAACATTACTAGGGTTTAATCCGCCTGCAATAATAAGTGGTTTAGAACAATCTTTTGCACTTGGAATCATATCCCATAAAAATGTTTCACCTGTTCCACCATAGGTAGTCTTATTATAACTATCGAGCAATAACGCACTTGCAGATGAATACCTGCGGCTTGCCATTAAAATATCAGCCTTATCCTTAACCCTAACAGCCCTGATATACTTATGGTCTATTGCTTCACAGAATTCAGGATCTTCATCTCCGTGAAATTGAATAATATCAATCCCACTTTGTCTCAAAATTAATTTCACCTCTTCTTGACTATGATTGACAAATAACCCGACTGTTTTAGTAAATGGGGGTAATTGCTGAATAATTGCATCCGCATTTTTCGGCGAGATATAACGCGGACTTCCACTAAAAAAGACAAAACCTAGCGCATCTGCACCATAGTTGATTGAATCTATTGCATCTTTTAGGTTTGTAATACCACATATTTTAACTTTAGTCATAAAGCGTGGGATATAATATTGGAACTAAAATTAGTTTAATTGAATTAAAATAGAAATAATATGATATCTAGATTAGATTAAGCGGCTAAATCAATAATTGTTGCACTCCACACTGCAACTGTTGCTGCAACTGCGCTAGCAGCATATAACCATTTATGTAGTTTCTGAGGATTTAACGCTGTTACATTTTCAGCAATACTCTCTGAAACAGGTTCTAATTCGACAGAGTATTCTGGGTACAAAGCTTCTTCACCATAAAACCCTGCTTCCCATCCTTCATTCCAATATTGATAAATTGTTGAGCCATTATGGTATGGGTTTGCTGAGTCTTTAAAATCATTCTGACCATATACATAGCCTTCCATCCAAGCAACTTCCAAAGAAGGGCTTTGAATACTTAAAACCATCTTCAGGTGAGAATCTATCTCTTTATTTTTCTTCATAATTAAAATCTCCAGTAAAAGATTATACAAAGCCATATTAATTAAACATTACCTGAGGTTTTAAGTATTATGTAACTCGTTGCTATATGTTTGGAAAACCAGGATTTTTAATCAGTATGTGTATTTATAAGACCATTTTTTGAAAATTAAAGCAATTAGGTAAAAACTGATTATTTTATAGCACATTAGACTGGTCGAATAAGATATCAACCATCACCCCACCAGAAATAGACTATTTTATTGCAAGCGCGAAACGAATTTTATCAGATATCAGCCATACCTTGCTCAGACTTTAGCTTGCAACTTAACAGAATTTAAGGGCGGATAAGCTCTAAAAATTAAGGCAAATAGTGATTATGGATTATAATATATTTTTGATAATTACATTCTGATTTCGTTCTGGTCCAGTAGAAATAATATCAACAGGGATTCCCATTTTATCTTCAATAAATTTAACATATTCTCTTGCGGCTATTGGCAGATCATTATACTCAGTGACATCATACGTCTTTCCAGACCAACCACTTAAAGTCTCATACACTGGCTTGCAGCGTGCATAATCTTCAGAGTCATAAGGTGGGTAATCACAAATTTCACCATCTAACTCATATGCCGTACAGACTTTTATTTCTGAAAGACCATCCAAAACATCAATCTTTGTTAAACATAAAGCCGTGATACTATTAATATCAATCGAACGACGTAAAGCAACTAAGTCAAGCCAACCAGTACGTCTAGCCCTACCAGTAACCGTCCCAACTTCATGACCTTTAATAGCCAAGTGTTTTCCTATCTCACATTCCAATTCAGTAGGGTACGCGCCACTACCTACTCTAGTGGTATAAGCTTTAGTTATACCCAATATATAATCAATGTATTTAGGACCAAAACCTGCACCTGAGCCAACCGTACCAGCAGTTGTATTTGATGATGTGACAAATGGATAAGTGCCGTGATCAACGTCCAGCAAGGTTCCTTGTGCACCTTCGAAAATGATATTTTCTTTATTTTTACGCAACTCATTCAATGTCGCAGAAACATCAGACATCATTGGTAATACGATTTCAGCGTGTTTCAACAAGGTGTTATAAGCTGTCTCTTATACACATCTGACGCTGCCGACGATCTACTCTGTGTAG
>CAJXRW010000300.1 GCA_913060525.1 uncultured Gammaproteobacteria bacterium | reverse complement strand
TCTACACAGAGTAGATCGTCGGCAGCGTCAGATGTGTATAAGAGACAGAGATCATATACAGCAACAGTTTGATCTGCTTTTTTCTTATCCATACCATAGGCTAATGCTGCAGCTGTCGGCTCGTTAATAATACGCTTAACATCCAAACCAGCGATGCGACCCGCGTCCTTAGTAGCTTGTCTTTGAGCGTCATTAAAATATGCCGGTACTGTAATGACCGCTTCTTTGATTTCTTCACCAAGATAATCTTCAGCTGTTTTTTTCATTTTACGTAAGATTTCTGCAGAAACTTGAGGTGGTGCAATTTTCTTACCTCTAACCTCAACCCAAGCATCTCCATTGTCAGCTTTAACGATTTTATAAGGTACTTTTTTCATGATATCGCCCTGAACGACTTTTTCATCGTACTTGCGACCAATTAAACGTTTTACCGCATAAATTGTGTTTGCAGCATTTGTTACTGATTGTCTTTTAGCTGGTTGACCAACTAGTATTTCACCATTGTCAGTATAGGCAACAATAGAGGGTGTTGTTCTCGCACCTTCATTGTTCTCGATTACTTTCGCAGTTTTACCATCCATGATTGATACACAGGAATTTGTTGTTCCTAGGTCAATACCAATAATTTTACCCATTTACTTATCTCCTAACGTTTAAGCTATTTTGTAACTGTTTTTATAAATTGTGATCGTTTTAAATATTTCAAGGTTATTTCTGAATATATTTAAAGATTAATTTGTCACCACAACTCTTGCTGGTCGGATGACTCTGTCATTAAGCAAATAACCCTTTTGAAATACCGCCATAACTGTATTTGGATCCATTTCAGGATTTGGCTGCATGGAAATAGCCTCATGCTCTTCAGGATTAAAAGGCTCTCCAACAGGATCAATTTGTTTCAAATTATACTTAGCAGCAACATCTAAAAACATTTTCAATGTCATTTCAACACCCTGGCGCATTGACACCACTTCTGTTGATTCACCACCAACTTCACTGGCTTGCTCCATACTATCCAAAACCGGCAATAAGTCCTTGGCAAATTTTTCTAGTGCAAATTTATGGGCGCTCGTCACATCTCTCTCAGCGCGTCTTTTAACATTTTCCATTTCAGCGCAAGCACGAATCATCTTATCTTTTGCTTCGCTTTGATCTTTCTGCGCTTGATCTAATTCTTTACGCAATTCGTCTATTTTCTTCAAATAATTTTGAACAGGGTCAATTGACTCATCTTCTAACCCATTTTCTTCAGATTGTTCTTCAATAGTCTCATCTTCAATAACTTTTGCTTCAATTTCAGCACTATTTTTTTTGCTCATCTATGTACCCTTGATCATTTCATAAATCTTGGGTCATTACATTTGTGCTTTTTCTGTTATTTCAAGAAAATAAATTATATTTTAGAACAAAATATGAAATTAAAATTCAAAATCAATGGCATCACCTAGGTCATGAGCACTAAGCGCCTCGCCAGAAACAATACTATATACATCATCAACGGTATCAACGATTGTTAGCAAGCCAAGTTCTTTTTCAGTTACCGTACCCTTTTTAAGCATGGTGCTTTTAATCCAATCTATTAACCCGCCCCAAAATTCAGAATTGACCAATATAATTGGCATGGCGTGTTTTTTGCCTGTTTGCACCAAAGTCGTGATATCAAATAACTCATCCAAAGTACCAAATCCACCAGGCATAACAACATACGCTACAGAATGCTTAATAAACATAGCCTTTCGCGTAAAAAAATATCGATAAGATAATGAAATATCTTGATGGGAGTTCGCAATTTGCTCAAACGGTAAATTGATATTTAAACCAATACTTAAGGATTTCCCTTGAGAAGCGCCAATATTTGCGGCTTCCATAATACCAGGCCCCCCGCCAGTAATTACATTATAACCCTTCTGAGACAACCGTTTCCCTATTAACTTTGCCAAATTATAATCATCAGAATCAGGCTTCAGCCTGGCGGAACCAAAAATACTAACCGCTGGCTTAATATGCGAAAGATTTTCGTACCCCTCAACGATTTCAGCAATAATTTTAAAAATATTCCAAGTTTCTTTTGGATTAGCATAAGTCCCTTTGTTTAATACTTTTGGATGTATTGCTTTCCGTGTACGGTTAAAAGCAGGCATAAGCAACCTTAATTTTAGAACAACAACAACAAGGTTACTTTATTTATGCATGATTTTCTAATTTAGAAATAATAGAAAAGGTTTGAAAGAGGTAGAATAATTTACGAGATGCTAGGAATCTTAATATTGACCTCAACATCTTTCTCATAATCTACACCATTAATCTTAAACCCAAACAAATTAAAAAAGTCAGTATTATAACCCTGCAAATCACCTATCTCAGGCAAGCTTTCTGTTGTGGATTTATCCCATAATTTAGACACTTGCTCTTGGATATCCTCTCTCATTTCCCAATCATCAATACGAATTCGACCTTTATCATCGACTGGGATATCCTTATCAGAAAATAAACGATCATCGTATAAACGCTGAATCTGCTCAATACAACCCTCATGAATACCTTCTTTTTTCATGATTTTATATAAAAGCGAGATGTAAAGCGGGATCACTGGTATCGCTGAACTTGCTTGCGTAACTAGAGCTTTATTTACAGAAACATAAGCCGAACCATTAATATCTTTTAATTTGTTAGCAATATCATGAGCCGTACTTTCTAAATGATCTTTTGCACGCCCAATCGTTCCCTTACGGTATACCGCCTCTGTTAAGCCTGGTCCAATATAAGAATACGCAACGGTTGTAGCGCCATCAGCCAATAATCCATTTTCTCTAAGCCCTGAGATCCACATGTCCCAATCTTCACCACCCATTACAGCAATGGTATTATCAATATCATCCTGATTAGCTGGATCAATGGAAACCTCAGTTACATCCCCAGTGTGAAAATTTACCGTTTTATTAGAAAACTTTTGACCAATTGGCTTTAATGCCGAACGATGAGTAACACCGGTGTTTGGGTTAGTTCTTACGGGAGAAGCCAAGCTGTAAATAACTAAATCAACCTGACCAAGGTCTTTTTTAATTAGATCAAAAGCTTCTTGTTTAATTTCATTTGAAAAGGCATCACCATTAATGCTCTTAGCATACAAGCCCTCTTTATGAGCTTGCTTTTCAAATGCAGCAGAATTATACCAACCTGGCGAAGCAGTTTTGCCTTTCAAGGAAGGCTTCTCAAGAAAAACCCCAATTGTTGACGCGCCGCAGCCAAACGCACTTGTAATTCTCGATGCCAAGCCAAAACCTGTAGATGAACCCACGACCAATACTTTTTTAGGTCCATCTATTTTACCCTTAGATTTAACATAATTAATCTGATTTATAATGTTTTGCTCACAACCTACTGGATGAGCAGTCAAACAAATAAATCCACGAACTTTAGGTTCAATTACCATAATATCTCCATCTTTAAGAAAAAAACTTGATAGAATTATAGATCAAAAAATTGCTTTATAAAAACTTACAACTAAATAT
>CAJXRW010000299.1 GCA_913060525.1 uncultured Gammaproteobacteria bacterium | reverse complement strand
CGAGATTTCTGCCTGTCTCGTGGGCTCGGAGATGTGTATAAGAGACAGTAAATAACGTTGTCATCATAATCGCATATTTATATTTATCAGGATTGGAGAATACATACGTATAGATAAAAGCAATAACCACAAATAAGGGTACTAATATTATTGGAAAGTGCCTGACTATTTCACTTGAAATAATGGTTAATAATAAACCTGCTATGGTACCTAACATTCTTTGTTTTGACTTATTAATTGTCATCCCAGGTCTGAAAGGACCGATAATTGCTAAAATAGAGATGGGTATCCACATAACTTGTGACCAATCTAAAATTTGCGACAAAAATAACGAAAAAGCAATAATGGCGGAAACGTGGAATATACGTTTATCTAATAACTTTTCGTACATATCCCTTTCCAACTGCTAAATAGGTTATGTAAAGTGCTTGTAACTTTATGATTCATATCTGACAAAGTATTTGTAGATTGGTAATTTTTAAGCGATTTAATACTCTCGTGTAGCTGGGTAACACTTGTTTTATATTGAGAGAACTCGTTAGGAGTAATTGAGTTGTTTAGGTAAGTATTGGTAATATAATTTAGTGCCAACATGTTTTGCGTAAACTGATTCAACTGCTCGGCACTAGGCTTATTTTGTAATAATGGCAAGATATTTTGCGCGGCAAGCAGGTGTTTTGAAATTGCTTCGAATTCAATTTTTTTATTTTTGATTGAGCGTATATGCGCTTCAATGCAGCGTAACATCGTACTATGCCAACATCTAAAATAAAAGTTGGGAAAGAATTTATGTGCCCAGAAGCCCAGGGTAGCAACTTGAAAAATATAAATGACCTGATTAAACATATTGTTTAAAGAGGCAGGCTTATTGGGACCTTCTAACGATATGATACCCATTAGGAAAATTAAACTTACAATCGAAAATAGGGCAGGTTTTTTCTTGAAGGCTGAATAAAGTATGAACGCCCAAGAAAAGACAACCAGAATAAACCAGGTGTTAAAATACCAAATCATGGCAAATATACTTAAGGTGAACGTGGCAAGTACAACAAAGAGTAGAATGACGCTATCTTTTTTTTTCTGGGTATTTAAGCTTGGCATTTCTGCTAAGAGTGGACCAATTATCCCAACTATCATATAGAGCGTAGGGGGTGATGGCAGGTCGAAGAATAAATTCGCCATAAAAAAGATGACAGTGATATAAACTGCCTTAATTGATAACAGTCTTGAGTACCAATAAGGGTCAAATTTATCGAACCAGCTACCGACCTTGAACATAGACATAGGTACTCATTCCTGGTAGTAGTGGATATTCGTCATCAAGATCATCTATACGAATTTGAATTGGAAAACGCTGTGGCGACAGTAACCATTTGTTTTCATTTTGAATGAATTGAGATTCCGAACCAGGAATAATGGTTTGGCGCTGGACAGATGAAAAGCTGGACATGACCGTTCCGTGATACACTTTCTCAAATAAATAGGTTCTTGGGAAGATGTGTACCTTATCACCTTCACGTATATCACCAATATCGGTTTCTATCATATTTGCCTGAATGTAGGTTTCACTGGTATCAACATATAAAAATAAAGGGCTTGTGGCGCGAACGGCTAAGCCTTCGGTGGCATACATGTTTTGTATGTAACCTTCAGATTGCGCATATACAATCGTGTCTTCTAGTTTTGCTTTAGCAAGCTCCTGGGTGGCTTTAAATGATCTCACATTGGCTCTATCTTGTTCTAAAGAAGCTTGTTGAACCTCAATTGATTTTGCTAAAGATGCCACCTCATTTTTTTGAGATTGGATATTATATTCAAGTGATTTTAACTCTAAAGTTGTAATCGCTTTGCTAACGTTTTCAGCCGATTTCTGTTGATACTCATATTCCATTCTGTCTAATTGGTCTTGAGCAGCTTTAAGCGTAAGTTCTGTTGCTTCAATATTTTTTTGTAACACAATTAAGCCCAGCATAGCTTGTTCATATTGTGCAGATGCTGATTCATAATTTAGTTCATACACGTGTGGCTTTATTTTTAGGATTTTGTCACCTTTTTTAACTTTTTGACCATTCTTAACATAAATTTCTTCCACATATCCATCGACCAATGCGGCTATTTGTATGCGGTTATTCACGACAAACGCATTATCAGTGACCGAAAATAAATAGGTCAAGAAATAGCAACAAGTGATAATCGCTGCAATTAGAAAAATGACCGTTGCGAAATTTAATTTTTTAATAAGATTCTTTATTTTCATGATTCCTCTTCCACCTTATTTTCATCTTTAGGTGTTTCATATAAATAACCACCACCGAGTGCACCATATAGCTTGACCAATGTGGCGAGTTGTTGCAACTTAGTGCTAGTTAGGTCAAGTTTCATTGTGAGCAATTCAATATCAGAACCGATAATAAGGTTATAGCTAATCAATCCTTGCTGGTATAGCGCATCTTTTAGTTCGGTAGAGGTTAGTTGGGCTTGATAAGCTTCTAAATCAATATTCATTTTATTTTTAACACCCTCATTATCAGCAAGTGCGTTATCAACATTGTGCAAAGCATTATTAACCGTTTCCTGGTATTGGATAACGGCAGCAGAGTAGTAGGAATTGGCAACACCAACATTACCAATCATTTCTGGGCTTACCGTCCAGTCAGCAAAGGCAGAAAAGGTATTTTGAGTGCCACTGATATTCTCGTTTGTAATCGCATCCACGCTATCATTAGAGCGGGCATAAAAATAGTTTAAACTCACAGTGGGTAATAAGGTTGAAGATGCCACTTTTATGCCAGCATTGGATGCTTTAAGCTCTGCTTCTGCTTTTATAATATCAGGTCGTGAGGCAATGACATTAACGGGCAAATTACCTGGAATAACGTGGTTTGGATTGATGCTGTCAAACTTCCTTTTGTAGTTGACTGAGCCAGGCGCTTTACCCAGTAAGGCTTTTATCGCATTTTGTGAGGATATTAAGTTGCTTTTAGCAATGGCGAGTTGACCAGCAACCATTCGCTGTTGTGATAATATATCAGATATTGTTATTTGCGTTGCTAGCCCTTGTTGATCCATATTTCGCGTAATTTGGCATAATTCTGAATAATCGTTATTTATTTCAGTTAAAATATTAATGGCTTGAACTTGTGCAAGGTAAGAAAAATAAGCCATGACAACTTGACTGGTGATCGCTAAACGTACATTAAGTTGGTTGGCTTCAGCGACTTCTAGTTCAAATCCAGCTTGTTTTTGTCGTGCATAGGTTGTGAATAAGTTCAGTGTATAGCTCGGTAAAATTGCCAGGAATCCGCCACTTGCAGCAATAGCACCTACACCACCAATATTGGCAAGCGTGGTATCACTATTACCATTCAGGTAGCCACCAAACAAACTGACAAATGGCAGCCAACTTAATTTAACGGCACTTAGCTTTTTTTGGGCAGATTCAATATTTGCCAACGCTAATTTAATAGCTGTCTCTTATACACATCTGACGCTGCCGACGATCTACTCTGTGT
>CAJXRW010000298.1 GCA_913060525.1 uncultured Gammaproteobacteria bacterium | reverse complement strand
TCGTCGGCAGCGTCAGATGTGTATAAGAGACAGGATAAAGCTTCATCACTTGGCATTACTATGTCTGATATTGCCAATGCTTTGCAATATTCGTTGTCAGGTAATTTTGTGAATTACTTTAATTTATATGGGTATAGTTATGAAGTCATACCCAAACTGCTTTTTCAGAAGAGAATGACAACACAGCAGTTAGGTGAAATCTATATAGAAGCCCATCCAACCAATGTTAACTCAGTAACAGGTCGGGCAGATGGGCAGGGTTATATGGTGCCACTTTCTTCATTTATGACATTTAGTGAAAATGGTGCGCCTTTGAGTATGAATCGTTTTCAACAAATGAACTCCGCAACCATTTCAGGCGTGACTGCACCAGGTATTACACAAGGTCAGGCGATTGCGTATATGGAGCAATTAGCGAAAGAAGTTCTACCGCCAGGTGTATTGCATGAATATGAAGGCTCTGCTAGGACATTCCTTCAAAACTCCGATACCATGATGATTGCGTTTTTATTTGCGATTATTGTTATTTTCTTAATGCTGGCAGCTCAGTTCGAAAGCTTTAGAGATCCTTTAATTATTTTAGTGACCGTACCAATGGCAATTTGTGGCGCATTAATTCCATTGTATTACGGGCAGATATTTAATTTAGGCTTTGCGTCATTAAATATCTATACAGAACTGGGGTTGGTCACATTGATTGGTCTAATTAGTAAACATGGTATTTTAATGGTTGAATTTGCTAATAAACTTCAAGAAGAAGGTTTATGCAAATACGATGCCATTGTTAAGTCAGCCTCTTTCCGTTTAAGACCTATTTTAATGACAACGGCAGCCATGGTGTTTGGTGTTTTACCATTGGTCTATGCAAGTGGTGCTGGTGCGGTTAGTCGTAATTGTATTGGTATTGTTATTGCTTCTGGTATGACAATTGGTACTTGCTTTACCTTATTTGTATTACCTTGTATGTATATGCTGATTGCGAGAGAGCATCACGCTGCTAAGTAAAAATTGATACTATTCATTAAGATCATAAGTTTTAATAGAAATATTTTTATGAAGATGAATAGAGTCTTTATTTGGAAAAGCGTGATTTTTTTCTTTTAAGGTCTCTAATTTTTCAATATCTAAAGTTTGTGTGACGATATCTTCTTGATTGAACTTTCCTAATTTAAGTTGATATAGGGGAAAGCCTTGTTCTTGGGGTGTTGCAAAAATGGCTTGGGCAACTTCATGTTCTCCTAAATTTTCTCTTGAAAGATTTGATACCATTCCAGTTAGAACCGTATAAGAAAAATTTTCAATGGAGCGCATTTTTGCTGCGGTCGTTACACGGGAAAGTCCATATAAGTCATCCGTGTATGAGGGTACTAAAACAATATTAGGGCTAATTTCTGCAAAGGTAAGTGAAACATCTGGGAACTCGCTTGAGTAACAAATGACTAGTGCAACTTTTCCCCATTTGGTATTAAAGACGGTAATTTCGTTACCTGATCCATCATAACCTATCTCCACTTCCCACGGCGTTAAATAGATTTTATCGTGATAAATGACCTTACCGTCTGGTAGTCCTATAATCGCGGTATTATAGAGTTTGCCTTCTCTTATATATGGAATCGTTCCGCCAACTAAAATCACATCTAACTTTTTAGATAACTCACCGATGAATTTAGCATAAGGTTTGGCATATTTTGATATGCTTTTTAAGTCCTCCAGCTTAAATTCAGAATCATTAATCATATTCAAAGTATTGTCTTCAGGGAATAGAATAATTTCGGCTCCTTGTGATTTAGCGCCTTTAGACAGTTCTGCTACCGTTTTTATAAACTGTTGGTAGGTTTGCTGCTTCGTTGACATTTGAATGGCTGAAATTATAACTTGATTTGCTGCGTATAGAAGTTGACTTGTTAAGAGTATTAAAAACAAGATTGAATATATTCTTTTCATTTGTACTCATAAAATAAGTTTTGATGTAAAAAGCGTAGAGTGTTTTATAAGCAGTTACAAATTGATTGTGACATTTCGTGACATTTCTATTGTTGATTTTTATTTGATCAAACTGCTAATATATTTCATGTATTAGGCTAAAATTACAAAAATTACATGGAGTGGCATTGTGAAAATTAATCAGTTTCAAAAATATATATCAATCGCATTAGGTACATTTAGCGTTGCGAACGCTTATTTTCCAATTGAGATAAAAAATGAAAGTGGTATTTCAGATGAAAATACTTTTGTTGTTATTAAAGCATTAAATCAATTTGATGAAGATTGTTTTATGGAGTTAAATAAGCAAACAGGTGAGGGTGTGTGTCTTTCTGCTTCTAATGATTTTAACTCGTTTGATGCCTCATACAGTCTTGCTGAGTTGCCAAAGAATAACGGCAATATATTGCTGAAATTACCCCAGGTGAGTTCAGGTCGTATTTATTTTTCTTATAAACATCCAATGGATTTGCCGATTGATTTTAACTCAGGAAAAATAATTGATGCCGATGGCTTTAAACCAAGAGACAGTAATTATTACACATTATATGACAAAATTGAATTCACCTATAATGATTTAGGCACTTGGATGAACCCAACTGCAGTAGATAATTTTGGACTTCCAATTCGTGTTGAACAACCAACTTCGGCTGTGTATCAAAAAACTGGTTTTAGCTTAACGCGAAATTATATATTAAATAATATTCAATCTTTAATTGAGCAAGATAATGGTAATACAACGGATGAGTGGCAGAAATTATTTTTAAACTATCAATCAGATAATGGTGTGAATACCATATTACGTTTCATGTCACCTGGTAAAGCAATGGTTCAGAATATTCCAAATACAGACCCATTTGATGAAACTTTTTTCACAAATTCTATTCTGTATGGTAATAACGGTAAAAGTTACATTGATGAGATATGGGACTATTATCAAACACATACTTTGAAAATAGATATTTCTGAGATTACTCACACGCCACGAGGAACATCAATTTGCACTGGTCAAGTTGATTCTGAGACAAATAATTTTATATTTACCTGTGATAATGGCGAGAATGTTGCAATCCCTAAGCAGACCTCATCGTTACCATTTTTTGCAGGGGCAGTAGGAGATTTTGATGCACAAAATGGAACGGCAAAAGCGGTTATTGTGCGTGAACTTTCAGCAGCAACAGTTGTTGGCTTATTGCCAGCACCCAGCAATGCTGTGCTCAGTCGTTATTATTTTGAGGAGCACAAGGATGTGTATTATCAGAATAATACGCCAACAGCACAGCATTATGATTTATATGGTAAAGCGTTGCATGGCTTTGGTGCAAATCAATTAACCTATACGTTTGCGTATGATGATGCGCTGGCCCAAGATGGTACACTGCATGATCCTGGTACACCTGGCAAAGCCACTATCACATTAGTTAATATCAATAAAGCATGTAACGCCTTACCTGATGTCTTTGATCAAGATAACCACCAATATACCTGTCTCTTATACACATCTGACGCTGCCGACGATCTACTCTGTG
>CAJXRW010000297.1 GCA_913060525.1 uncultured Gammaproteobacteria bacterium | reverse complement strand
CACAGAGTAGATCGTCGGCAGCGTCAGATGTGTATAAGAGACAGGTGACAATACCCCTGCTATTGTTCATACCAGACTGGTTCATGGTAATTGTATAGAGGTTAATTTAGCAGCCAAGGGCGGGGGGTCGGAATTTAAATCTAAATTTAAAGTTTTAAATCCAAGTGATAGTATTACCGACTGGGTTTGTGAAGTAGTTCCGACAATGGGCGCAGGTTGGTGTCCTCCAGGTATTTTAGGTATTGGTGTTGGGGGTACAGCTGAGCAAGCCATGAAAATTGCCAAAGAATCGCTAAATGATGCCATTAACATGCATGAACTATTGGAGCGAGGTCCTAAGAATGATATTGAAAAGCTACGTATTGAAATTTATCACGCTGTTAACAAGCTCGGAATTGGTGCGCAGGGTTTGGGTGGCTTAACCACGGTACTGGATATTAAAATTAATGATTATCCAACGCATGCTGCTTGTAAGCCTGTTGCGATTATTCCTAATTGTGCAGCAACGCGACACGTACATTTTAAATTAGATGGGAGTGGCTCTGCTGAACTTGCACCTCCCTCTTTAGATGATTGGCCAGAATTTACTGAGACAAAAGATACTAAATCAAGACGTATTAATATCGACACCATTACGGCAGAAGAAATCCAAAATCTTAAACCTGGTGAAACTTTACTGCTAAATGGAAAATTACTAACTGGTCGAGATGCAGCACATAAACGCATATTTGAAATGGTCTCGAATGGTGAAAAATTACCAGTTGATTTAAAGGGACGATTTATCTATTACGTTGGACCAGTTGATCCAGTTGGTGACGAAGTTGTAGGGCCAGCAGGACCAACAACTGCAACACGCATGGATAAGTTCACAGAATTTATGCTGAATGATATGGGTATTATTGGCATGGTTGGTAAGTCGGAGCGTGGTTCGGCTGCCATAGAGGCGATAAAGAAACATAAGGCGGTTTATTTAATGGCCGTTGGTGGCGCTGCCTATTTAATTTCAAAATCAATCCGTAAAGCCAAAGTGGTTGCGTTTGAAGATTTAGGCATGGAAGCAATTTATGAATTTAAAGTTGAAGATATGCCAGTGACAGTAGCGGTTGATTCTAAAGGGACGTCTGTACATACATTAGGTCCTCAAGAATGGAAGATAAAGATTGCGAGTAAATCTACGGCAAAATAATTTTCCTTTTATAGATAATCCCTTGAATCTTAACATCAATCTCGTTATAACCTGAGTCATTAACATGTGATTCAGGTTTTGTATGTCTCTTCCAAACTCTAATCCAGAAACAGGGTATCAAAATATCTGGTATCCTTGTTCGCAAATGAAAGATTATGAAACATTTACACCCGTTGATATCCAATCTGCTCGTGGTAGTTATATCCATTTAACAAATGGTAAGAAATTAATAGATGCAATATCTAGCTGGTGGTGCAAGTCCTTGGGGCATAATCATCCAAAAATAAGAGCTGCAATTAGTGAACAGATTGATTCATTTGAACATGTATTAATGCCAAATACCCAAAATAAGTTACTTAATACCTTATCCGATAAATTAGGAAAATTGGTTCCAAACTTAGATAAAGTATTCTATGCAGGTGATGGTTCTTGTGCTGTTGAAGTGGCACTTAAAATGTGTGTACACGCACGGCTAATTAAAGGAGAAAGCAATAGGAAGAAATTTCTGGCATTAAAGAATGGCTATCACGGTGAAACAGTTGGGGCGTTAAGTGTCAGTGATTTAGGCTTATATAAGAAGCCGTACGAGTCGATGTTATTTGACTGTGAGTTTATTGATCATATTCCGTATGTTTCTGGCCAAGATGATCCATTATGGCACGATTGTTCTGATCGTTGGTCAGAGGTTGAAACACAGCTTGAACGCTATAAGTCAACAGCGAATGCCTTCATCTTAGAGCCGTTAATGCAAGGTGCTGGTGGAATGTTAATATACAGTAAAGATTTTCTGCAGCGTATTGCTCATTGGTGCCATAATAATAATGTCTATTTAATTTATGATGAAATTATGACAGGGATAGGTCGGTCAGGTAATATGTTGGCCTGTCAGTATCTTGATTTTCCGCACGCTGATTTCATTTGTTTATCAAAAGGATTAACTTCGGGTTGGTTACCATTTAGCGCCGTGTTGACACACCAAGAAATATATAACCTATTCTACGATGATTATGAAAAAGGTAATTCTTTCCTTCATTCGCATACCTATTGTGGTAATGCATTGGGAACAGCAGTGGCATTATCTGTTTTAGAGATATTTGAAAATGAGAAGATAACAAGCTATGTCCAGCAAGTTCTAAATCCTGCAATGGTAAATAATCTGAAAGAGATTGAGTCTGAAACGGGGCTATTAAAAAATATCAGAAATTTGGGTGGACTTATCGCGGCTGATTTAGTCGTACCTGATAGTTCTAATCGAAGATATGGATTTGAGTTATACCAGAAAGCCATCAATCATGGTGCTCTATTGAGACCCTTGGGAAATAGCGTATATTGGTTACCACCGCTCAATACCTCTGTAGAAACCATAGATAAACTGAGCTATATAACACTTCAGTCTCTAAAAGAATTACAATTAACGATCTAGACTCAAAGCTTATCATATTGATTTTTATACGACGAAATTTAATGAGTGTTGGTATGGTTTGGTAAGGCTTAATTGTTTCAAACAAGTCTATATTACAATTTATAGAGAATTAACGACAGCCATCTAGTTTAGATAATCCAGCGTGATGTGCTGTGATAACAGTTGTATGGGTAGGAGTTGCTAAGGCGGTTAGGCTGATAACATTTAATATAATAAATAAACCTATCATTACTTTTTTCATTCTGCTCTCCTTTGGATGATTTTTAAAAGGGTATGATTAAATGATAAACAATGTGAGGAGCTATGGATAGAGTATTGAATACTCTAAGTTTCTGGAGAGTAGGGTTATAAATTGACGTTAGAGGGAAGAGGTTATTTGCTAAATGTACTTTCAGTTGGAGAAAAGTCGCTCGCGACAGGTATGCCTTTAGAGGGTGCGTTAGTAAAGTCAATTTGGTTCAAGTTAATGACTTTATAATCAGGGTTTTGATATGAGTTATAGTACAATTTGTTGTTTTTTAAATCTTCAATGACTGACCATTGAGTTATTTCGTATTCTTTCTCATCAATACGTTTACCTCTAACAAAACCTTTTGGAATAAATACGGTCTCAAGCATGTGTGCAATTAAAACCACCGCTTTATCCGCATTTTCTGCAGGCAATACGGTTTCATCTAAAATGGACATTTTAATAAATCTGGAGGGTGGCGAGGTATCACCAGGTAATCCAATCATGCCAGAGCCTTGCCCCATACCATCAAATGTATAACCATTAATTATAATTTGTTCAGGTAAATAAGGTGATAAATTCACATAGTTTTGAATGTTAGTTATCTGCCAGTCAAATGCTGGTGCATTGGTTAGCACACCAATATTACTGTCTCTTATACACATCTCCGAGCCCACGAGACAGGCAGAAATCTCG
>CAJXRW010000296.1 GCA_913060525.1 uncultured Gammaproteobacteria bacterium | reverse complement strand
CTACACAGAGTAGATCGTCGGCAGCGTCAGATGTGTATAAGAGACAGGAATTATTCCCCTTCAACACTTGAAGGGGAATAATGCCATCATTTAATCGCACCCGACACTAAGAGCCTGCTTGACATAGCATAAGCACAAACATAACCTTATAAGCAACCTCTAACTACTTGGTAATTATTATGAATCCAGTTTTTGCACTTTCTCCTATGGATGGTCGTTATGCATCAAAAGTAAATGATTTAAGACCTTATTTAAGTGAATACGGTCTAATCTATTCAAGAACCTTTGTTGAAATTAAATGGTTAGAACATTTAGCTGATCAACCTGGTATTAAAGAAGTTCCTGCTTTGAGTGATGACGCTAAAACATTTTTAAATAGAATTGCTGAGCACTTTGCAGAAGAAAATGCGCTAGAAGTTAAGAATATTGAAAAAACCACAAATCATGATGTTAAAGCCGTTGAGTATTTTTTAAAGAATGCAATTAAAGATAACTCTGAGCTAAACGCAATTAGTGAGTTTATCCATTTTGCTTGTACGTCTGAAGACATCAATAATTTATCTTATGGCTTAATGTTAAAATCTTCTCGTGATAATGTTCTATCACCAATGCTTGATAAAATCATTCATGCCATTAAGCAACTTGCGATTGACCACGCTGAACAGCCCCTTCTTTCAAGAACACACGGGCAACCAGCTACGCCAAGCACTATCGGTAAGGAAATGGCTAATGTAGTTGCACGTTTAGAACGCCAAAGAAAACAAATCGCAGCAGTTGAAATACTTGGTAAAATAAATGGCGCGGTTGGTAATTTTAATGCCCATATAGCAGCGTATCCAGAGTTAAACTGGCAAGCAATTGCGGAAGATTTTGTCACAAATAAACTAGGCTTAACCTACAATCCATATACCACCCAAATTGAACCACATGACTATATTGCAGAGTTTTTTGATGCCGTATGTCGCTTCAATACCATACTTCTAGATTTTGATCGTGATATTTGGTCATACATTTCTCTCAACTACTTCAAACAAAAAACGATAGCAGGTGAAGTTGGTTCATCTACCATGCCGCATAAAGTTAACCCGATTGATTTTGAAAACTCCGAGGGAAATTTAGGTCTGGCAAATGCCATTATGACACATTTAGCTCAAAAGCTTCCAATCTCAAGATGGCAGCGCGACCTGACTGATTCAACAGTATTAAGAAATATTGGTACGGGTTTAGCACACAGCCTTACCGCTTATCAAGCTACTTTAAAAGGCATTAGCAAATTAGAATTAAACTCCGCTGAAATTAATAAAGACTTAGATGAAAACATCGAAGTATTAGGCGAAGCGGTTCAAACCGTTATGCGCCGTTATGGCATTGAAAAACCTTATGAAAAACTAAAAGAACTTACTCGTGGCAAACGCGTTTCAAAAGCAGATTTTAAAGCCTTTATTGAAAAACTTGAATTACCAGTAGAGGTGATTACTGAGTTATCAAAACTAACTCCACATACTTATATTGGTGATGCGGTTGAGTTAGCTAAGAAGATTTAGATTTATCTAAGGAAATGGTTAATTATTATTAGTAGTTGATGACCAAGTTATATTAACACTCCCAGGACTTATAATATATGAATTACCATCTTGTTGGATTTCAGCATTTTGGTTAAAAGAAGCAACAGAACTATTTTTATTACATTTGCTAGTATTACACTTATAAAACACAAAACTATTATTACCGATTTTTTCATAACCTGAACTGATAGCCTGCTGCACATCAGCTTGAGTTTCTTCAATTGTATTTTCAGTAGTACCTTTTACTATTTTATTCGTTCCTGGAATATCTTTACCATTAATCTCCAGCCCCATGTAATAAGAGCCGTTATCTGGATTTGGAATATGGAAGGTCAGAATGCTTTTCGAATCATTATTAGCCAGGGAAGATTGAGGCAAGCTATTACTATTAGCAAAGCTGATAGAAGAACAAGCAATCAAACTACCGACTAAAATCATATTTAAAAATTTACTGCTCATTACATAACCTTATTTGTTGTTTAAGTCGGGGAATAATAGAATATTTACATCATCCTAACAACTATCAATTTGTCACTAAATGTCACAACAAAACAACAATTTGGTAATTTAAATTTAGATTCTTCAATCAAAAAAATTCAACATATAGCATTAATAAAGCAAACGTTACCCTGTATACCACTTAATTTATAATCACTTTCCATCATTTATGATGTTTTTTATTCAGATGTAATGTAGAAGTTGGAAAAGCAATTTCTGCACCATTTGCTTTTATATAATCCCACCAATTTTAAATATTATTTAATCGCGTATATCTTGAAACTCAACAAAATGTATTAGAAAACGCGTTTCAAAAGCGGATTTTAAAGCCTTTATCAAAAAACTTGAACTACCAGCAGATGTGATTACTGAATTATCAAAACTAACTCCTTATACTTATATTGGTGATGCAATAGAATTAGCTAAAAAAATATAGGCAGAATAAACATGGCGTATTCTGTATAGAATACGTCATGTTTTGTTTATACCTAAAATTTACGTCGATTAATATATTTCTTATGGTGTCGTCTAAGTCCTATGTAGCACAAACAATCAGCCCCTATAAGCAATAAATAATATATATATATTTCATGCATATTGTTTGTTAAATAAAAATATATACTCGAAATTATGACAGGAATAATTAGATATAAAATTATTCTAAGCCATAGTTTTTTTATATTAAAGATTTTTCTACGGTATAACCACTCTATACTCTGGTAAAACATTCCAGATAAAAATAATGGCACGCCAAAAAATATAAAATTTAATAACTCTTTATCCATTTAAAAGCTCACTACCAACTCCAACTACCATGGCCACCAGCATTATCACCGTGTGTGGAGCCACCTTGATGACCTGTAGAGATGATATTAACTATAACCATATTCAGTTTTTAAAGTCTCAGCCCAATCAAGGAAAATCACCAATACCTCTTCTAAATTCAACGGACCTCCAATGCCTTCATATTTACCATTCTTTACCTTACATAATATCCAATCATTTTCATCTTCTCTTTGGATTTGAACCTCCTTGAAGTCTTTACCAAAAAGATAAGTATCTAGAAGATCAATTGTAACTACCCACCCAGGGTTATCAATATTGTCAATTTTAATCCCATATGTATGTTCCCAATCTTCATTGCATTCTTCTAAATACCAGTGTTGCAACCTTTGTAATATACTCATTCTTGTATTCATTCTCCTTGGTAATTTCTTTTTGGAATTTCATTTGGATAAGCCTCCCTTACACCACCTGGAATACTTTTTCCTTGTGTGTGAGGAGTAGAGACTGCTTCGCCTGTTATTTTATTTATATGTGCCTTTCCTTGCAAATCTGTACTCTGTATTTTATCCCACCCACTTGGATTACGTTTATTCGGAGACCAAGTTTCATGTCTCGTAATTTCGCCAGTTATTGAATCTGATTTCCAAGTTGTATGCCTGTCTCTTATACACATCTCCGAGCCCACGAGACAGGCAGAAATCTCG
>CAJXRW010000295.1 GCA_913060525.1 uncultured Gammaproteobacteria bacterium | reverse complement strand
CGAGATTTCTGCCTGTCTCGTGGGCTCGGAGATGTGTATAAGAGACAGCTGTAGGTGATGCTTTTAATGCCCCGCCTGATGCCTTAGACAAGGCAGTAGTAGCATTGGAAATGATCCATGCGTATTCATTGATTCATGATGATTTGCCGTCAATGGATGATGATAAATTAAGGCGTGGAAAGCCAACCTGTCATATTGCTTTTGATGAAGCGACTGCAATTTTGGCTGGCGATGCGCTCCAGTCTATGGCTTATGAATACTTAACCTTGATTGATAATGTCGACTCTAAACAAATTATTAGCATAATAAAAATACTTTCAGTTAGATCAGGATTTAGTGGAATGGTTGCGGGTCAAATGTTAGATATTGAAGCTGAAAAAGTTACTTTGAATTTGGAGCAACTAGAAAATGTTCATCGTCATAAAACAGGTGACTTGTTATGTGCATCAGTTTTAGCAGGTTTTTATTTATCTTCCCAGTATCAGGATAAAAAAATTGAACAATCTTTTATATCTTTCGCTGAAAATATTGGGCTTGCATTTCAAATTCAGGATGACATTTTAGATGTAACTTCAACGACCGAAATATTAGGGAAAGTTGCAGGACATGATGAATCAATGAATAAACAGACGTATCCATCCTTAATTGGCGTATCTGCTTCACAAGATTTATTAAAGACTTATTTCAATACAAGTATGCTAGCACTAAATGAAATTCCTATTAATTTGTCTACACTTAAGGAAATTGCTGACTTTATTATTCATCGGAATAATTAACATCGGTTAAAACTAAATTACTTACGTGGAGTCACAGGTTAATTTTCATGAAAATGATTAAATCAAGCATTTTAATGGTGCTGATTCTTTTTACTGCTAGCCTATATGCTATTCAAAAAACAGATGTTCTGCTGGCGGTTAATAAAAGTGATGTGAATACATTTAACCTTATTTTAAAAGGCGGTGACACGCCAATCATAAGCCAACCATCAATAAATAAAATTTTATTTAGATTTAACAATCAAATTGTCATTAATGAGGACGAATTAAAAAAACTCCCAAATGATATTAACGTTAATTATGGGTATGATAGCTTTCAAATCACTACTTTGAAAACCTATAAACTAGCCGTTAATAAAATAGAAGACTCACCTTTGATGTATTCAATTAAACAAAAAAATGCGGATCCAAAGGTTAAAACCACTCAAAGCAAAGAGTTATTAATCGCCAAGCTTAGGCGTGCACAAAATGATAACGATTTTTCTGAGGGTAGTAAGATAGTTACAATATTAGAAGATAATTATATGGACGACCCTAATGTTATCCTTGCCATAGCTCAATACGCATTTGATATTGGTCAATATAGAAAAACAATACGTTATTTAAATGAATTGGATCAAAAATTTCCTAATTATCATCAAGATGATGTTTTATGGGCAGCGTTATATCAAAGACGGGAATGGTTTGTTATGGAAGAGCTTATCGTTCCTGAAAACGCAAGTGAATTAAATTATCCTTTTTTAATTTATAAAGACAATGATACGCATAATGATCGTTTTAAGTTAGATTTTATACCTGTTTATATATCACCAAGCCCAGAAGTTACAGAAATCAGTACCACTGCTGATTTAACCTATGCTGTGACAGATAATAACTATGTAGGTGCGGTTTTACAGAATATTTTATACAACGACCCATCATTACAAAACCCTAACACGGGTCAGACAGAATCAGAGTTTGCAAGCAGGTTTAATGGAGAGTTATATTTTCAGCATTTCTTCTTAAATGAAGATATTCTCCAATTTAGTTTATATGCGGGTTATCAAAGTTTATTAGGTGGTGGTGCACGATATTCTTTCTGGATACCAAAAGGTAACATTGCTGCGAATCTTGATGTCAATAAACCCGTAACTTTAGACCAACTGGATTTTGGATATGGTGTTATTCCAGTAACCATTGTATATGGTGGTACGACGGATCAAGCCTATTTGGATGGTGGTTACAATATCACTAATAATTTACTGTGGCTCTATAATGTTGGCGCAGCGCAATATTCGATTCATGGATTTAATAATGCCGCATCATCAGTCAATGCTTTTACAAGTTTCAGCTATTATTTAAACGGTGGAATCGATGCTTTAAGGTTTTTAAATACTTATGGACAATATTTTATTACCTATTCGTATAATGCTCAATATATGTTAAATGTCGATTCGGCGACAGGTACAACGGGAAACACATATAACCCAATCCCTTTATTTACATACGAAATTCAGACATTACAGTTTTCTTGGCAAGACTTATTCTATCATCAAAGATTACAGCCTATGTTGTATGTTGGGGTTTCATACAATCGATATGGAGCAAATATCGGCGCAATATTTGGTGGTGAATTAACTTATATATTTGATGACAGTCATAGCATTACGTTATTTGCATCAAGAGGCATCAGTACCCAAGTTGAAGATGCATTTAATGATATCGCTGGTTTGCGGTTTGCTTGGTATTTTTAAAAAAATAATGTAATAGCTAAATGCTTCAATTAAAATATTACTATCAAAACAATTTTGCGAAATTATGCTAACTTTTCTCTCAATTAAAAACTTTGCGATTATTGAATATTCTGAAATTAATTTTAGCAATGGGATGACTGTGCTTACTGGTGAAACAGGGGCGGGTAAGTCAATCTTAATTGATGCCTTAAATTTTGTTTTAGGTGCAAAACTAGAAAAGAAAAAATCATCCGATAGTGGCACAGAAGTTTGCGCCATATTTGATATATCTAACACGCTTAAAGCAGTGAACTGGCTAGAAGAATATGGCTTTGAGATAGAGCAAAGTGAGTTAATTATTAGGCGGTCTTCTAAAGAAGGTAAATCAAAATCATTTATTAATGGTTCAATTGCTACTGTCGCTCAAATTAAAGAGCTATCCAATATTATTATTAGTTTTTATGGTCAGCATGCGCATCATCATCTATTAAAGACCAGTAATCAATTAGAACGCCTTGACCAGTACGCAAATCATCCTGATATAACATTGGGTGTGAGAACCGCTTATCTTGAATATCATCAAGCTCATCAGCATTTTGAAGAGCTATGTGTAAAAGAAGAAAAAATCACCACTGAAAAAACATTGCTTCAATATCAATTTGATGAGTTATCTGAATTAAAACTTCAAGAAAATGAATTAGAAGAATTAGAACTGGAGCATAAAAAGTTATCTAATTCAGATCATCACTTACAGGCGTGTGCGTATGCTGCTGATTTCTTATATGAAGGTGACACGAATATCATTGGCTTACTAGATCGTGTTTCACAAATGATGTCGGAGTTAAAAGTTGATGAAAATGCCTCAAATGCGATTGAATTAATTGAACAAGCAAAAGTGTATGTGCAAGAAGCTTACCAGGAGGTGATAACCTCACAAGAAAGCATTAATCAAGATCCAGAACGATTAAACGAATTAGATCAGCGGATTGCCTTGTATTTTGATGTGGCGAGAAAGCACCAGATTCAACCCAAAAACTTGTATCCTGTCTCTTATACACATCTCCGAGCCCACGAGACAGGCAGAAATCTC
>CAJXRW010000294.1 GCA_913060525.1 uncultured Gammaproteobacteria bacterium | reverse complement strand
AACGCATGCATGACTTTGCTATTGCCTGGTCAAGCTTTCAAAATATGCAAGATGAGAGTACTTGAGATAAATGTGTATAAACCTATGCGCTTGTGAAGGGGTGGCAGGCGAAGTCTGACGGGGTAGTAATTGTAATGGGTAAATAAATGGTTAAATCAAAAAAACTAACTGTTCTTAAAATTGGTGGAAAAGTTCTTGATAACCAAGATGATTTATCAAAAATTGTTGCAGCATTTTCTCAAATAAAAAATAAAAAAATATTGGTTCATGGTGGTGGCAAAAAGGTAGATACCGTTTTACAACAATTAGGTATCGAAAAGAAATATATTAATGGCAGGCGAGTAACAGATGAAGGTACACTAGATGTTGTCACCATGGTTTTATCTGGATTGGTTAATTCGCAAGTGGTTGCGTTATTGCAAAAAAATGATATCAATGCCATTGGTCTAACGGGCGCTGACTTAAATATTATTCAATGTAACAAGAGAGAAATCATAGAATTTGACTATGGTTTTGCTGGTGATATTGAAAAAATAAATGTGCAGCAATTATTAACTTTTTTAGATCAAAATATAGTGCCAGTTATATGCCCAATCACGCATAATAAACAAGGTCAGTTGCTGAATACCAATGCAGATACCATTGCACAAGCGGTTGCGGTAAATATTGCACAATCTGGGCAATATGAAGTTGAGTTGATTTATTGTTTTGAGCTAGAAGGTGTTTATGAAGATTTATCAAAACCTGAAACGCATATCCAGAATTTAAACCAACAACAATACCAATCCTACAAAGACGCAGGGGTAATTACGGATGGTATGTTACCAAAGCTAGATAACTGTTTTGATGCTTTAAACGCTGGTGTAAATAAGGTAATTATTTCAAACGTAGCGCAAATTCAAAACCATATTAAGGGGAAAAATGCACATGTTACACAAATTACATTACAATAAAATGAGATAAGTTCTATGCAGAAATCTTTAGAAGCAAGCTACCAAAAAGCTGTTGAGTTATTAAAGTCCTTGATTGCCATTCCTTCAATTAGCCGAGAAGAAGACAATACAGCAAAGTATCTTTACGATTGGTTGGCAGTAAGGAATATTGAAGCAAATTTTACTAAAAATAACGTTTGGGCAAAAAATAAATATTTTGATAAAACTAAACAAACAGTTTTGTTACTTTCCCATCACGACACAGTAAAGCCGGCACAAAGTTACACACGTGACCCATTTAAACCAGAAATTGTTGATGGCAAGCTATATGGACTTGGTTCTAATGATGCAGGTGGGCCATTAGTAACTTTACTAAGTCTATTTGTTCATTTTTATGAAAATCAAAATTTACCATTTAATCTTATCGTTTGTGCGGCGGCTGAAGAAGAAGTATCTGGTAAAAATGGTATTGAATTAGCTTTGAAAGATATGCCAACTATTGATTTTGCCATTGTAGGTGAGCCGACCAGTATGCAGGCGGCAATCAGTGAAAAGGGATTAATGGTATGTGATTGTATTGCTCATGGTAAAGCGGGTCATGCTGCGCGCGATGAGGGCATTAATGCCATTACCATTGCAATGAAAGATATTGCCTGGGTGAATGGTTATCAGTTTCCTAAATCATCTGAAGTATTGGGACCTGTCAAGATGACTGTTGCTATGATCAATGGTGGTGTCAAGCATAATGTCGTACCTGAAAGATGTGAATTCGTAATTGATGTGCGCACCACAGACGCTTATTCCAATGCAGAAGTTTTAAAGATTATGCAGCAACATATGCAATCAGAGGTTAAAGCCAGATCAACGAGATTGAATCCTTCAAAAGTTTCATTAGAACATCCATTTATAAAAGCAATTAAGCAAGAGGGGATTGAAGTATTTGGATCATCAACGATGTCTGATCAGGCATTGCTAACATGTCCATCTGTGAAATTTTCGCCAGGCGATTCAGCACGTTCACATACGGCGGATGAGTTTATATATTTGAATCAGATTAAAGAAGGGATTGAGTTTTTTATTCCTTTTTTTGAAAAATTAATTGATCAGGAAAGTTTTAAAATAAATTAAGGTTTAATATGTACAGCATTGTTTAAATACCCAATAGAGAGTTCCTAAATCACTATGTCATTCTGAACTTGATTCAGAATCCAGGAAGCTTAAACTGATCTCATTTGAGATAATACCTGAAAAGAAGTTTATAGTGGTTTGTGGATCCCGCGATCAAGTTGCGGGATGACGAGCTACTTTGCCTTAATTACCTGGGCGAAGTTAATAGGAAAACTAGGGAATATTTAAACAATGCTGTATATATGTTAAATATGGAGCAAAGTTATGAGTACACTATGGGGCGGGAGATTCACCGCAGATTTGGACGGCGCTTTTACCAGATTTAATCAATCGTTGCGTTTTGATTGTCGTTTGTTAGAGCAGGATTTATTAGCCAGCCAAGCATTTGCTTTAGGATTACATAAAGTTGGTGTTTTATCAGATGCGGAAAAAGAAAAGCTTGAACAGGCATTGAATGAAATTAAGCAGGATGTGACTGATAATCCATTAATTATGCAAAATGCCATTGATGAAGGCATTGAAGATATTCACAGCTTTATTGAACAGTCTTTAGTAAATAAAGTCGGAGATTTGGCTTATAAAGCAAATACAGGTCGTTCTCGAAATGAGCAAGTATCTACCTCAACTAGATTATGGCTGCGTGACGCAATTGATAGCGTTGTTGATTTAATTAAACAACTACAAAAATCTCTATGCGATCAGGCTGAAAAAAATATTGATAAAGTTTTAATTGGCTATACTCATTTACAGCGTGCCCAACCGACAACCTGGGGACATTATCTATTGTCATTTTTTGAGATGTTGCAAAGAGATACAGAGCGGTTTCAAGAGGTACGGAAAAGAGTCAATATTTCTCCTTTAGGATGTGGTGCTTTGACTGGAAATTCTTGGGGGATTGATAGAAAGCTCATGGCAGATTTTATGGATTTTGCCGACATTAGTAAAAATAGTTTAGATAGTACCAGTGACCGTGATTTTATAATTGAATTTCTATCAGCTGCGAGCATATTATCCATGCATCTAAGTCGTTTGGCAGAAGATTTAATCATATATTCAA
This sequence comes from uncultured Gammaproteobacteria bacterium, assembly GCA_913060525.1. Taxonomy (GTDB): domain Bacteria; phylum Pseudomonadota; class Gammaproteobacteria; order Francisellales; family Francisellaceae; genus CAJXRW01. The sequence continues at coordinate 463 of CAJXRW010000294.1, read as the reverse complement.
CGACTGAATTTGATATGGTTGAATTGTCCGATACCGTTACCACTGGTTCGTCATTAATGCCACAAAAGAAAAACCCTGATTCATTAGAATTAATCAGAGGTAAAACAGGTAGGGTGTATGGCAGTTTAACAACGTTATTAACGTTAACGAAAGCATTACCATCTTGCTATAACAAAGATATGCAGGAAGATAAAGAAGCTTTATTCGACAGCTTTGATACCATTACAGATACTTTGCTAATTACAAAAGTTGTGATTGATTCAATGAAAATCAAGCCAGTGAAACAACCTGATAGAGGTTATATTACGGCGACTGAATTGGCAGATTATTTAGCTAAAAAAGGGATTCCTTTTAGAAAAGCCCATCATATTGTGGGTGAAATTGTGGTATATGCTGTTGATAAAGATAAAAAATTAACTGAATTATCACTAGATGAGTTTAAACAATTTTCATCTGTTATAGA
>CAJXRW010000293.1 GCA_913060525.1 uncultured Gammaproteobacteria bacterium | reverse complement strand
GAGATTTCTGCCTGTCTCGTGGGCTCGGAGATGTGTATAAGAGACAGATCATTTATAACGCTATGATGTATATGAAAGATAAAAACAACGAAAACAAATAGTTAGGTGATTTATGCCTTCACTTTATCAGGCTTCAGATAAACAGCGTCCTTTTAATGAGTCTAATCGAATACAAAAGGATTATTTTTCACCCTTTAGACGTGATTATGCCAGAGTGATTCATAGTGCTTCTTTTAGAAGGCTTCAAGGGAAAACACAAATATTCCCTGGCTTTGAGAGTGATTTTTTCCGTAATCGGCTAACGCATTCGTTAGAAGTCGCGCAAGTAGCTAAGTCAATTGCAATCTTATTAAACGAAAAGCATAATTTGGATATTGACTTAGACCTAATTGAAACCGCTGCGATTTGTCACGATATTGGTCATCCGCCATTTGGGCACAACGGTGAATTAGCTTTGCATAGTAAAATGCTTGATGTTGGTGGCTTTGAGGGCAATGCCCAGACATTGCGTGTTATTGCCAAAACAGAAAAGAAAATTCACACGGGTAAAAAACCAATTGAAAAGGGTATTGATAATCGCTATGGCTTGAATTTAACTTATCGGTCACTTGCTTCGGTGCTAAAATATGATAATAAAATTCCTGAGTTTGTGGTTAATTTATCTTCTACACCAGCTAAGGGGTATTATGCCTGTGAGGAACCATTAGTAGCAGAAATCAAACGGAAGGTATTAAAGGGTTATACTATTCCATCGGATCAAAAGTTTAAAACAATTGAATGCCAGATTATGGATATAGCGGATGATATCGCTTATTCAACCTATGATATTGAAGACGCGATGAAAGGCGGATTTATCAACCCTATTTCTATGGTTGGTATGGATGAGCAAACTTTGGAAAAAGTTCAACAAAAAGTAGCGGAAGATGGGGTTATCATTACAGTACCTGAAATTAGGGAAATCTTAAAAGGCATTTTTAAAGGCATTATCGACTTTAATCAGCCTGTTGATAAAATACATTTACAGTCTGATGCGCTGGTATCATCTGGTTACCTACGCACAAATATGACTTCTGGTCTCGTGCATTATTGTATTTCGAATATCCACTTTGAGTTAGATAAAAATTGTCCAGTACTTTCAAAAGTATGGCTATCTGAAGAAGCTTATCGACAAGTTGAAGTTCTGAAATTATTTATTTATTTTTCCGTAATTAGTGCAACCAAGCTTAACATTGTCCGATACCGTGGACGTGATATTTTGTACTCGTTATTTGATATTTTAAGTTCTACAGATGAATCAAAAAGTTTATTGCCTGACGATATACATCAGATTTATTATTCCTATCCTGATGATGATAAATATAATCGTAGCCGCATAATCTGTGATTTTATCTCTAGCATGACAGATCGTTATGCGATTGAATTTTATGCGCGCTTAAAATCGGATACGCCACAGAGTATTTTTAAGCCAGTATAACTGAATTAACTGTTTTTTTGCGCTTGTTAACTAACTAGTGTTGCGTAAAATATACGAACTCACCTAATAAATTTGTTTTTACTTTATCTTGAACTATCTTTATATCAGTAGATACAAAAAATATATAGGTAGCATTATTCATGAAGAAAACTCTCTTATCAGTCGCTTTAGTTGTAATAACGGGTTTAACACAGTCATTTGCTGGTGATACTGAAATTATCACTGAGGTTTCAAATGCATATGAGAATAATCCAGTTTTACATAATGAAATTCAGGCAATACCAGGACAAGCTAATTGGGTTGACCAAGGGCATTCAGGTGTTGAGGATGAGCTATTAAAAGGAAATAGCTATTGGGTTACCTTCACGATTAATCAAGTAGATAACCAATTCTTAATTCAGTCTATTGTTGGGATTACAGCAGACGAGGATAATAATGTGAAAGGTGGAATATTAATGCCATTTGTGAATGTAATAAATGGTACACCCGTACCACCGATTCTGAGTTGTCAGGATTGCACAGGAAAGCTTAAAGATCAGGCAATAGTTGGTTTACCACTGCTTACTGCCAAGCTAACAAAATATAAACAATATCATGGCGAAGTTACTAACCCTATTGGTGGTAAAACGTATGATTTAATTATGTGGGTGGATAAAAATAATAGTGAACTTCATTTAAATGCAGGTAGCTTGTTCACAGAAAAGCCAGATCAGGTTTGGTATAAAGTGAGTAGTAAACTTGCAAAACAGTGCTTTGATTGGTTTAAGAAACAACCTTATGCAAAAAAACAACTGACAGAAGACAAAGCAGCAGTTAAGTCATTTAAGTCCTATAAAGTCGTGGGTGATAATCCGACTTCTGAATCATTGTCTCAACAGCTTGAGCAGTTGTGTCAATAAACTCTAAATATTGTATTTGAACTACAACATCAAAATAAATACGCGGCACTAAACTGAACTAAGTTAGATAATGTCGTTGCAGGGAAAGTCTGCATGACAGCATAAACGCCGATTAATTGTAATCCAGTAATTTCTGGAACCTGGTAAGTGATAATAAAATCCCATTCTGCAGAATTATTAAAAATATCTGAATCATAATACGCATAGCTTGGCGCTATAACGAGACTTTGATCAAAAAAGCTGATTGCAGGAAAAATTTTAATGGCATTGCTTGCAGAATTTTCAATAATACCGCCCATATAGCTGGTGGTATATAAGGGGTCATTAGCTAATTGAAAGGTATACGGCGAAACAAGATTGCCATTGCTAAAACCACTGCTGCCGACAAGTCCATTATAAGCAAGTGTCAGGCTGGCATTGTTATAACTATAGGTTACTTCTGCACCCATCATCTGCCCTTCTGGGCTTTGTAGTCCGTTATCCGAAAACACATTGTTACCTGAGCCAACAGTGCCTTGTGACGCCGCTTGTAAATTGAGTGTGATAGCACTTTGTTTATTTAGAATAAAGGAGTTACCACCATAGGCGTATAACATGCTCGCATAGTTATAAAATATATATCCCCATACTCCTGCATTAAGGGTGCGATCTAGTGAGTATTGAATGCCAAGCGCAGTAGTGAATTTAGAAATACCGCTGCCAATTTGTGGTGTAAAGGTATTGGGATTGATATTGTATGAATACATGGTTTCTCTATTAAAAGAGGTTTGCGCTAATCCTTTATAACCATTAATCGCTAAACCCGTTAATAACCAATGATTTGTTATTTTATAGTTAATAAGCGCACCACGATAGGTTGGCTGGGTGGTAGAAGTTGGGGTATAGGAAGTTAACCATGGTGTATTAATATATAATACCAATTGCATGATAAATAGAGGTGTTCAACTATACTTAAACTCATAGTAACTAACTGATAACTTTCCTATCATGGCAAACCCAATAATATTACCTAATAATTTCTCAACTTATGATTTCAGAAGTCTGGCAAAGCAAGAATCAAATCCTTCAAATCGTATACGATTAATCGCTATGGCTAATATTCAAGAAGGAAAGACGCTTGAATCAATCGCTGAAATTCTTAAAGTCCATTGGAAAACCATTCAAACCTGGCTCAGAAGATTCAGGAAAGGTGGCATAGATGCCCTCTACACT
>CAJXRW010000292.1 GCA_913060525.1 uncultured Gammaproteobacteria bacterium | reverse complement strand
CGAGATTTCTGCCTGTCTCGTGGGCTCGGAGATGTGTATAAGAGACAGGATTGTTTCCAAAAATTGATATTTATTGTCTAAACGCTTTGAACGATCACCTTTCCTAAATTTTACTTGGGTTAAATCAAACGTATTTTTACGATCTACGCCAGGGAAAGCACCCTCATTCATCCCTAATAAAGCAATCACTTTAAAGGGAATTGAACGCATGGGTAGCATTGAACAAAATGTCAAACCACCTGTTAAAAATCCTTGCGCTGATGAAGCTTCAGCATTCTGGCTTTGAAACCAATTTAAAATAACCCTAAAATCAACTTTTGTTTTAAAGAAAGATAAAGCCTCATTATCCAACGCACTTAACTTTGTCGAAAGTTCAACTTTATAATAACTAGGCACCGAGTCATCACTAAACAATTCAGAGACATAACGGCTCAATAGCTCAACCCACTCTGGTAGTGAATGTGATTCTGAAATTGTTTGGCGAGCATTGATTAAATAGTTAATAAATTGGTATAACTTGCCAAGTAAAATGGCAGATTGACCTTCAATTTCAACATAAGGCGCAATACCATTAAATAAATCTGTATCATCACCAATGGCGTAGCCCATCATCATTCTTTGCAAGCCAAATAACCAAGTATTCAGATGATCCTCAGGCAACCCCAATTCTTTTTTATGTATGCCAGAATACCCCCAACGGATGTTGCTTTGTTCAACCCAATACGCTATCTGTTCAAGATCAGCTTCATCTATATTAAAGTGGGTTTGTAACTCGGGAACAGCCAACAAATCTAACACTTCTTGCCAGCCAAAACGTCCAGTAATCACAGTTAGGAACTGTTCAAATGCGTCAATTAATGGGTTTGCATTACGTAAACTTTCATCTGCCAGTGTATGCTTAATGTCAGCGAATATAGCAGGAATATAGGGCGCATAATCCTCTATGTTCGGCGCCATAATGACAATGTCTCGCAGATTTATATTTTCTTGATCAACCACATAGAGTATTTCATTTTTGAGAACTTCCAACTCACGAATAGCCGTGTGACAATTATGAATCTGAATACTATTATCGACCTTACATTTATCCAACGTAGAAAGCTGATTTAATAATAAATCATTTTGCAGATGTTCAAGCAACAATGAGCCTTCTGACAGCGCAAAACTCTCAAAATGACTTTGAAAAATTTTTTCCTCTAACAATAACAGCTCTTGAAAATATTGACCTTGTTTACCAAAGTTCGATAATAATGGATGACCCAATTCCAATAGATCAATTTGGTCATCAAAATCTTTAGTTAAATTTTCCAATGCAATCTGTTTTTTGGATGGAATATCAGCCCAATAGGCTTGTGACGGATTTAACAGATATAAATGAACATCTATGTGATTGGCTAAGGCTTCTAAAAAGCGTAAGTATATTTCAGGCAGCGTATTAATGCCAAATACAGATAAGGTCTTAGGAAAATCATCGGGTTTAGAATAATGTAAAATTTTTTGAATTGCATCTTGCCAAAGCTCAGTTCGGCTTTTTATATCCCCGTGCAATTGTTTTAATATTTCAACCCAGATGACTTGTTGCCATAATTCTGTTTCTTGATACTGTGACCCTTGAAATAATAATGCGCCATTTTGCCAACTAAATAGCATCTCTGGTCTGGAAATCTGGTATTGATCATATAAATTCGCTAATTGCTGTGAAAGCTGAAATTTCTTAATACCTGACTCATCATGTTCAATATAGTTGCGTAATGTTTGAAACCGTGAAACATCGATATTTGATAATATTGCGTATATCCGCCATAACAAATTTGTTCGATCAAAGTCTTCATCCAACAAATGGCTGCCTACAATTTTTGCAATTCTTTCAAAAAATCGGTTTGGAAAGATAAACTCATAATTACAAAACAACGTATTCCTAATCGCCATTTGTTGCATGAGCCATCTTCCCATGCCTTCACTTTGTATCAGGAAGATTTCTTTCTCTAGTATTGAGTCTTTACCAGAATTTTTAAGGACAGTATCTAAGTGCGCCAATAAGTTTTCTGTTTTATTTGAAGTGTGTAAATAAAACATGAATACCCTGACTTAGCTAAATTCAATTACCTAGAACTTAGCATATAAGCAATAAAAAAATAATAGAAGTAGTTATAAAAGTACTTCACTAATTATTAGAAGCCTTCTTAACTTTCACTCTGAGAAGAAATAACAGGATTACCTGTGCTTAAATTATTTGCCGTAGGTGGATTAGCCGTCATCGGCATCATTGGCGAACCAAATTGCTGGGACATTTGCTGCATCATTTGATTCATATAGGCTTCCATCTTCTGGTGGCGTTGCATCATTTGTTGATATGTAGAAGCAAGCTGATTATTTGATTGGTGCTTATTATATTCTGCCACTGGCATTTCATAGGTTTTAGTTTCTAGTTTGCCGTCTTTATTTGTCCATTTTTCAGTGACCTGTACCTTACCGTCTTGACCATTTCCTGAATAAGAAACATGAGTCTCTTTCATGGATGATTGCATGCTACTTGGCTGAGAAAGATTTTGCTGGCTATTTAATTTTTGTATTAAAGAGTCTTGCCTTTGATTAAGCTGCTGAATGGTTTGATGATATTGTTGCTCAAATTGATCTTTAGCCTGTTCAGCTTCTTTTTGCGCTTGTTGAATACTGGCAAGCTCGTCTTTAGTCACTTTATTTTGATCTGATTGTAATTTGGCTGCTTCGACCCAACCAACTTGACCTGTTGCTTGATCCCCTACTTTTAACCAGTCACCTTTTTTATAAAAAGGTTTAATCTGAGATGCATCTACTTCACCTACAGATTTTGAGCCAGTTTCTGGTTGATCGTATAATGTTACCGATGCCGCAAACAATGAAGATGTTACTGCGAATAATGTTGAAGCTAATAGTATTTTCTTCATATTCCCTCCTAGATTTTATATATTAATAAACGTAATTTAGGTGGAAATAATATGAGAGCTTATTGCAAAAAAATCAAGTGACGCAGAATCACAGAGAATAAAAAAACCAGGTTATGCTTCATCCTCTTCTTCATATTCGTCATCATCAGATTCTAGATCTTCGATATTGATCATATCAGCAGCGTCCTCATCTTCATCAATCTCAATATCATCAAAGGAATCATTCACAGGGGCAGGTGCAGCTACTTTTTTAGATGGGAATAATGCGGGATGTTTCTTTTTATATTCAGAAAAAGCGGCATTCCATTCTTTTTTATATTCTTTTTCTGCCTCTTTTAACGCTTCATCTGATAGATCATGTAAATTCTTCTTAACAATATCTTCTACAAACTCAACAATTTCTTTACGCCCTGTATGGTAAAAGCTTACACGCCCTTTTGACGCTACGACACGCTTATCATATATCACAATAAAATCTTTATTTTTCGTACTTAACTTACCATACCATGTTGAAGTATTTTTATCGGTATACATTAGAACACCTTGCCAAAGTTATTTAATAGATGAGACATATTTATTCCTTTTCCTCACTTCTAATTTCAATTGCAATTATAGATATAAGTCTGTCTCTTATACACATCTCCGAGCCCACGAGACAGGCAGAAATC
>CAJXRW010000291.1 GCA_913060525.1 uncultured Gammaproteobacteria bacterium | reverse complement strand
GAGATTTCTGCCTGTCTCGTGGGCTCGGAGATGTGTATAAGAGACAGAATTAAAATAGATAATGGCGTTGGTTAATAGCCTGGCACATTCATTCCACAAAACAATTTCGTCGTCTGACTTCCCTCGGAAACGATTACCATTCACATGCGCAATGGCGCGGCGTAGTTGATGATAAGCTTCCCCGCGATTCAAGGCTCGCTGCACATAAGTTCTTAAACTAGCATCATCAATATAGTCCAATAAATACATAGCCTTGAGCATGCGATTATACTCCGTCAGAGCTTTCAATAAAGGATGGTTTTGACTGTAACCAGATAGCTTTCTAACGAGTGTTGCCTGTGTGATCGTCTTCTGCTGTAGCGAGATCACAATGCGTTGAATTGTATCCCATTCATCGATGATCAGTGCTGTATTGATAGGCTTTTTCAATGAAAGTGTCACCTTATTATCTTTTCCTTCATTGACATTAAATAGATCAGATATCACCGTTCCAAACTGTGCATAGCGCGGAGCAAAGGTATAGCCAAACAAGTCCAGCAGGGCGAAGTTCACATGATTAACCCCATGTGTGTCCGTTGATAATATATCCGGTTTAATTTCTGAAGTGTTGTTATGAAGTAAGTCCAAAATAAAATGTGATTCATGCTCGTTAGAACCAATAATCCTAGCATTCAAAGCGACATGATTGGCAATCAGGTTCATCGATGTCAGGCCTTTGTTCGTACCAAAATATTTCGATGAATATCGGGTTTTAAACGTCTCTAACCGGGATTCGAATTTTTGCCCATCGGCACTGGCATGAATGAGTCCTTCTTGAATATTGTAATGCCTAAAAATAGCTAACTTTGCTGTCGCATCGTTAATGGCATCATTGCCGAGGTTTAGCGTTTCAGGACGCAAATAATTGGCTTGTACTGTGCGTAAATGATCGTATGAGCGATCAGATATGCTGGCCATGCCATGTAAACCGTAATAGGTTCCATTACCAATGATGGCTGCCAGTAAATCATTCAAATGATTGTTTTGCCCTGACCGCACTTGCCGAACATGCTCAAAGTGCTTTAGAAAGCCTGTTTCCTGATGAACAAAGCGCAGCACATCAGCAACATTGATCGACTTCATGCGATCAAAAAATGGATTGTTTAATGCCGTTTTTGTGCCTGAATACGGCAACCGCCATTGAGTTTTTCCGGAGCGATTGCGTAATATTACGTTTCGATTATCACCCTCATCAATACGTTGACTGACTCGCTGTAACTTATCACGCATCGCCTGTTCCATTGATTTGATAAGCTGGGCAGACTCAGTATTCATGCTATCTAACAGGGAGTCTTTGAGCAATTTGTCTTTCTCTTCCCAAGGAATATCACCAACAAGATCATCGTGTAATGCCCGATATTTAATGGCTGTCGGTATAAAGAGCTGACCGTTCAATTTAGTTTGAGCGGATAAATACAGTAGCATCTCGTAACGTTTAAAAATTACGTTATTATCCGTATCTATCACATATAATTGATGTTTAGTTGGAATTAATCGTCGATCTGACGACGCTAATTCACCAGACTCTAACCACTCGCTCTGCATTGCCCCAAGCTGTGCAGCTAAAGCCTGTGTATTGTCTGATCCTTCAAATGTCAGGCATAAAAAAAGGGGGCGTATCAACTGCTCAATCAGATTCTCATGTTGATCATAGTACTCCCAGATATAATCATCTTTTGTGCGCTTTTGCTTTTTCAGATACAAGCACAGTGATTCTATTTCTCGCTCTCCAAGTAAGCTTTTTACCCGTTGTTTTATTTGTTTAAATGACACTTGATCATCAATGGTAGCATCAATAAAAAAGTATAGTAGCTCAGCGGCTTTGCTGACATTCGCCGCAGCGCCTTCCCAATCTTTATAGGCCATTTCTTTGGCGTATGTCTTGGCTTTTTCACGCAGTTTGCGAAGATGATAGATAAAACCATCGGCTAATCGCTCAATATTGATTTGTGCCCGCTCTTGAAGGTAACAAAGTAAATACAGCTGCTGTGTGCCTCGGTCGAAGCGTTTAAGTTTGGTAATAGAGTAGTAATCAACCATCGTCGCATAATGCAGTTGGTTTTGTTGCGATAGTGACAGAGCAGGTACCACCTGATTCACTTCATTCATCCAGGGCTGAATGAGCTTGTTGACGTTCAATTCTTTTTCTAATTCAGAGCCATTAAAACTTTTCGCTGCCTGTTTCAGTTCTTTGATCGTTAGTGGGCTTTCTCCATCAACCAAATCGGCTAGGTTAGCAGTCAATTCATCTGATATCGTTATTTTTAATGTGTCTGAAATACGCTTACGTTCCTGCTTTATGACCTGACTGATAATTCGCTGGAGTACGCTATATCTAGGGATAGCGATATGATTTCGGGCAAGGTATTCAGTGCAGGAATCAAATAAAAAACGTGGTTCAATCCAGGATTTAGCAACTTGTTGTAAGTAGGTAATGAGAGGTTTTTGATGCTGTTCCGCATCCCATTTTTTGAAGCCTTGCAGGTTGAGAATCTTGTCGTAGATGCGCGTTTTTTGCATACGGCTAACACTGAAACGCGGGGCTTTAAACTTGGAGAAATACTCATCAGCAATAAAAGCCAAGTCTGCCTGTAGCACCTTGTAAGTCAGGTTAAGTTGAATGGGCTTGATTTTAAAATAGCCCAGAAGAACGATGGCATAGCATTTATGATTACGATCCCTGATGGATTTAATGACGTCCTGCTCTAGGTCATTCAGCGCAAAACTGACACGTTTTTCTTCAAGTGACAGGCTGGGAACACCATATAAATCGTTAATTTCTGATTCGTGGAGTATGGTTAGGCGTTCTTTATAAGACATGGGCTTCTCGCAAAACCTGAAATACTACTATGAATTGAATATTACAGCGATTTTGAAGGTTAATGTGCCTCTGTAGGACTTATGATACCTAGGCTGTAGCGATAAGTGTTACATTATGACGGAATGTCCCCAGAACCCCATGAAACGTGAACAATTAGATGCCGACCCAAAACACATGGAGAAACTAGCAGCATCTGTTTTAACGACTGAATACATTGGCTTTGAAGCGTTAATTAAAAAGGCTAACCCAAACTGTGATGCTAGAATTTACGTCATGACGATCCTAGGTATGGCGTTACATTATTATGAAACAAACCAATTCAGATGCTACTTACCCGACTACTCAGAGGAGATGGAAACCCCCGAACTAGTGGCCGAACAAATAACAAATATTTTGATTGGCGGCATTACTTATAGAGGCGATAACTAAGTAACAAGCGTTTGATATGAATTTTGGTCGGGACGAGAGGATTCGAACCTCCGACCACCAATCCCCCAGACTGGTGTTTTTTACCCCTAACCGTTTGACATTAAACATATAAATGAAATTACTGTCTAACCTTTTACGGCAAATCAGTCCTATATTAATCAATAGCTTACAAGACTTGGTTAGACACTTTTATCGCCAATCCCATCCCAAAAAAAATCGACTTGAAATTGGGCAATTTCTTCTATGCTTAAGTCTCCTTTTTTATACCAAGCTAAAGTTCTATTTCTGTCTCTTATACACATCTCCGAGCCCACGAGACAGGCAGAAATCT
>CAJXRW010000290.1 GCA_913060525.1 uncultured Gammaproteobacteria bacterium | reverse complement strand
TGGGCTCGGAGATGTGTATAAGAGACAGATATGCAGGTCATATATCAGTATTATTAAAACAGGCAGTTTTAAAATTAACCTCAGATAAATCACTTATGACATTGCATGGTGATAAATGGCAGGAATATTTAAAAAACTATTCTCATAATAATGACCTTAAATTTTTAATCCAGGCTTCTTACGATCCTAAAGTCAAATTTGACACCAATAAAATGAATCAAGAAATTCGTTCTATATATATCCAACTCATTAAGAATTGACGACTTCTTCTACATCAATTTTATATGTATTGCTGTAGAAACTGGTGATACAAGTATGCAATGCTACAATGGAATACTGTGTTCTAACTATATTGGAGATAAAATGGCTAATGAATTAGAAGAGCTTAGAAAAGAAGTTGCGTACTTAAAATCAGTAATAGATGCTAATAGTACAGGACTTTCTGCAAAAGAATGTTTAAGTGATGTCTTAGAAGAGCATCCTAATCATATACCAGAACATAGTAGCGAAGCTGCATCCGTTAAAGCTGTTATTCAAGATAATTGCTTATTGGACTTCCAGCCACAGCTAAATACTTCTTCATACGTCAATGTTGAATTTGAAAGAGAAGAGGAAGAGGTTGCCTTAATGGGTTTAAAAGTGAATCTGGCAGATCAGACTGTCTACCCCCAATCATATAAAATCCATGATCGTTTGGTAAATATGATTGCACATTTATGGAACTGTCCTAAACCTGATGACTATGATGAGTATGGTGTTTATGCGGGAGCAGGAACAGTTGGTTCAACCGAAGCTTGCTTATTAGCTGGTTTGGCTTTGAAGTTTCGTTGGCGTAAATGGTATGCAGAAAGAAATAATTTAACAGAAGAGCAAGTATTAGCAAAACGACCAAATATTGTGATATCCACCTGTTATCAAGCGGCATGGGAAAAGTTAATTAAATATATGGATATTGATTGTAAACTCGTTCAACCAAAATCAACTACTTTTACTATTGATCCTGCTGCTGTTAAAGACGCTATTGATGACCATACAATTGGCGTTGTTTGTATCATGGGTAATCATTATGGTGGGCAATATGATCCAGTTTGGGATGTAAATGATGTTATTGCTGAAATAAACCAGGAAAAAGGCTACCAAGTTGGTATTCACGTTGATGCTGCTTCTGGTGGGTTTATCGCACCTTTCCAAAAAGGTCTACCCGTCTGGGATTTTAGATTAAAAAATGTACTTTCCATTTCCTCTAGTGGACATAAGTATGGTGAGTCTTGTTGCGGAACGGGCTGGGTGGTATGGCGTCAGCGAAAAGGCTTAAGTGAACATGTTGCTATATCGGTTACCTATTTGGGTGGTAAGGCTGATTCATATACGCTAAATTTTTCGCGTCCAGCAAGCGGTGTTTATGTCCAGTATTATAAATTCTTACGCTATGGTATGTATGGCTATCAAGATGTATGCGATCATATGATGAAGCATGCCAAAATGATTCGTGATGGCTTGAAAAATATGACTTGCAACGGCAAAGCTAGATTTGTGTTTTTAGATAATGGTGATGAACATTGCTTGCCAGTTGTGACCGCAATGTTAAATCCTGATTGTAAGCTAAGGTTTAATGATGTTGACTTGCAGAATGCGCTATCTCAACACCATTGGTATGTTAGTGCCTATAAAATGGGATTTAATCATCCATTAACGGAAAAATTAGAGCCTTTATTTTCAGACCAAGAGTCTGGCAAAACCATGTTTAGAATTGTTGTTAAGAGTAACATTTCTGGCAATATGGTGCATAATTTGCTCGAATCATTCCAAGAGGCTTTTGACTTCCTTGATTCGATTGATTTTGATACTGCTCACGGCTTTTCAACACGTAAACTGCGTCACAAGGACCAAGCGATTATTTCTAACCATTGTTAATAATGATTATATGCGGTTAGTTACTTCTTTTGATATTGCCCCGCACTTGGTTTTTAGGAGTCGAAACTACAAAAAATTAGCAGTTCAAGATGACAAATCAGAAATAGGCTGGCAGGGTTCTAATAATGCAATTATTTTATACAGTGCGTTATTGTGTGATGGTGATATTAACTGTTTTTAGTTATCTGGTTATAATAATTAAATATTGAATCAGTTTTTGACGAGTTTTCATGAGTGATAAAGCATCTATAAAAAAAACATTATTTTATTCGAGCTTGGGTGGGGTGCTTGAGTTTTATGACTTTATTATATTTGCACTTTATGCGGCAATCATTAGTCAGCAATACTTTCCAACAGAAAGTGCGATATCAGGTATGTTATTAACGTTTAGTGTTTTTTCCATTGGTTATTTAGCTCGACCAGTTGGGGGTATTATCTTTGGTCATTTTGGTGATAAGTACGGTCGCAAAAAAACTTTCACTTGGTCAATTATTATTATGGCTATGAGTACATTGCTTATTGCATTTGTTCCACCATATTCAACCATTGGGGTTTTGGCGCCAATTTTGCTAACGGTTCTAAGGCTGGCTCAAGGTATGTCTATTGGTGGTGAAATTCCTGGGGCAATTACATTTGTAAGTGAAGTTGCACCTAAAAATAGAACATTTGCATGTGCAATTATTTTCTTTGGGCTTATTTTTGGCATTATTCTCGGTGGTTTAATTAATATTGTTTTAAACGCAATATTTAATACAGAAAATATGGCTTTATACGGCTGGAGAGTTGCGTTTATTATTGGTGGTGTATTCGGTTTTTGGGGGTTTTATTTAAGGAAAAAACTTAGTGAAACACCATTATATAAGGAAATGAAAGCATTGGAGCACATCAAAGTTCCTATTATAAAAGTGATTAAAGAATTCCCATTACAAGTAGTTAGTGGTTGGTGCTTATGTGGGCTGGTATCGTCAGGAATTATGGCACTGTTTATGCTAATGCCAGCTTATGGAAAGTTAGCTGGCTTGTCAGATGAATTTGGGTTACAGATGACGACTTCCATATTATTTATCACTTTATTTGGTGTTGTTGCTTTTGGTGTTATAGGTGATTTTATCCGAAAACGATATTTAATCGCAGTTGGTATTCTATTAGCACTGATATTTACAGATATGCTATTTAAGAGCATTATTAATCAGTCATTTTCTTATATATCAATTATTTTATTTTCAATCATGACATTTGGTATTTTTACGGGTGTCGTGCCATCTGTATTAGCGGATAGTTTCCCAACTGATGTAAGGTATACAGGTGTTGGTTTAATCTATAATATCAGTTTTGCTACTACAGGCGGTCTAGCACCAATTATCATCATGTCGCTTATATCAACGACAGGTAGTTTATTAATACCCGCATATTATTTTATTGGTGCATGTATATTGGGGATATTTGGTCTAATTTTTTACCCTAAAGACTATATATCCAATATAAATTAACATAGAAAATAAATTGAGTTGTTTGCTCTCATAAAGGTATTCTAATTCCAGTGCTTCAACTAAATATAAGATTCCAGGGCAAATTTTTACCCGCTTTTTCAAAGTATCTGATCAGTAATTTTGTTTTTTCAGGTAGATATTCTTTGTTGGGATACAATACTGAAATATCCAACGTTCTCTCATAATTTTCATTTTGAAAAACCTGTCTCTTATACACATCTGACGCTGCCGACGATCTACTCTGTGTA
>CAJXRW010000289.1 GCA_913060525.1 uncultured Gammaproteobacteria bacterium | reverse complement strand
TCTACACAGAGTAGATCGTCGGCAGCGTCAGATGTGTATAAGAGACAGACCTTTTTCTATTCTTTGTTGGGAGTTACCTTAGCGATTACAACGGCAATTGGTTTACCTATTATTAATTATATTTTTCCAGCTAAAGGGAAAATGATTTTAGGTTGTCTAGGATTTATAACAGCAAATGTGATAGCAATTGTATCACTAACGCTGAAGGTGGATTATTTAATTTGGTATTCT
Source organism: uncultured Gammaproteobacteria bacterium (assembly GCA_913060525.1). Taxonomy (GTDB): domain Bacteria; phylum Pseudomonadota; class Gammaproteobacteria; order Francisellales; family Francisellaceae; genus CAJXRW01. Next base: position 3,425 of record CAJXRW010000289.1, on the reverse strand, counting down.
GAAGTGCTTATATTGGTGAGTGATTTATTGGTATTTATTTCGCTAACGGTTGCTATTTCACATCATACGCCTAAAAATGCGCTGGGTCTTTCAATGGGCATAATCTACACTTTTGGTGCAGGCGCTTCTTGGGGTGTTGGTGCAATAATTGGCGGTATCCTTTTTCCAATCAATCCGATATTAATTTTGTATGTTTGTTTGGCTGTTAGCGTTGTATTAGGTACTTTAATTCTCTATCGGCAGGATGTATTCTCTAAAACAGAGGCGCTAAACTTATAACTTTGGTTTTTTTATCTAACACAATCTATTACACTATTTTCATATTAATTTTGTTTTATTTGATATGGCTAATAAGTTAAAAATTAGTTCACCCGTTATCTTTATTATTATTGTCATCATTGTTGCGGCTTATGGCATTATTGTCGAACAGACGAGTAAGTCTTATGTTCCTATACATCAACAATATGAGCAAAAAATGGGTCAGCAGACGATGAGTTATATTCAATCTCTACAAGTTGGTCAGCCAACTGAGTCGCTGGCTGGGGCATATACGTTATTTACAGAGTCTAAGTTCAACCAGGCATACCAAACTCTTTTACCTTGGGCGGTTGGTTTTGATAATCGAGCACAATTAGTTTTAGGGTTTTTAAATCAATATGGATTAGGTACAAAAAAGAATGAGAAGGATGCTGCCTACTGGTATTTCTCAGCCATTCGTAAAAACCAGTATAATGAAAAGCCTATGGCGAGAGGGATTGAATATATGTATGGTTTGGATAACCATGAAATCAATTACGCAAAAGCGGCAGAATGGTTCAACATGGCTGCACAATTAAGCGATGATCGATACTAAGCTAACTTGGGCTGATGTTATTGCAGCCGAAAAAGATAAAGATTACTTTAAAAATATTCTTAAGTTTGTAGAAAACGAAAGGGTATTGGGTAAGGTAATTTATCCAGTAAAGCAAAACGTATTTAATGCTTTTAAGCTAACTCCGTTTAATAAAGTAAAAGTTGTTATACTAGGACAAGATCCTTATCACGGACCAAATCAAGCGCATGGATTAGCTTTTTCGGTTGAGGGTGATGTCGCAGTACCACCATCATTAAAAAATATTTATAAAGAAATTCAGGCTGACCTCGGCTTGCCTATTCCAAGTCACGGAAACTTAACCCACTGGGCAAAGCAAGGTATTTTTCTATTAAATACGGTTTTAACGGTGGAACAGGCTAAAGCACATTCACATGCTAATAAAGGTTGGGAGACGTTTACAGATAATGTGATTAAAACAGTTAGTCAATATCATAAGAATGTTGTTTATATGCTATGGGGTTCAAATGCACATAAAAAGATTCCAATGATAGATCAACAGCAAAATTTAGTATTGAAAACGACCCATCCTTCACCTTTATCTGCACACCGAGGGTTTTTAGGGTCGAAGCAGTTCAGTAAATGTAATAGCTATCTCGAGTCAAATAATATTAATCCAATTGATTGGAAAGTACCCTGATTTAGAAGGCGTATTTGTAAAAAAACCGTTTATAAAATACACTTGTGATGTAAATTTATTTACAGTATTATTCCCGAACTTATTTGGTACGATTGTTTTGATGAATCCAGCAAGAATTTGTGTTACGGCAAGCATAGCATTTTTTGTTGCTTATATCGTATGTATCTTAGATCAATGCTCGTTTATATATTCTGCTTATATTGCATGTGGTATCTTGTTATTTGCTTTGTTGGGAATTAAATTTTATAGTACGCGCGATCGTAAAGGTACTAATCGATATGGCTATATCTATCTGATTCCTAGCTATATTTTAGCTTCGTTAACGGTTACTGCTATTATTTATGTGGGTTATGAAAAATCTTTATATCACCATAAAGAATCATTTTACCTGATTGGTCAGATATTCGGTTTATTCTTATTACCAACGACATTTTTATTGTATTATCGAATGATTTTGGCGTTTCATTGTGTGTTCCATAAATTGCCAGATCCACCAGCTGCTTCAGAGGCGACAGGTTTGCCTGGTTGTTCAATTATTCTGTCGACTCGTAATGAGCCTTTTGATGTTTGCAAAATGACTTTAGATTCTGCTACGAATTTGAAATATGAGAGAGGTTTTAAAGAAATTATTGTCATTGATAATAGTGACACGGTATTTCCTGATTACCTTAACTGGAAAAGGTACGTTGAAGACCAAAACAAACTAAATAATGGCTGTGTTTATAAGTTTATCCATCGTGACGGCACAGACGGTTTTAAGCCCAAAAACTTAGATATTGCAATGCGTTATGTTAATTTTGATTACATTATGTTTTTAGATGCGGATTCTACGCTTCTGAACGATACACTATTAAGAACAATGCCAGAATTTAAGAAGGATGATAAGCTTGGCTTTCTGACATTAATGTTAAAAAGTACCAATGCTAAAGCCAATTTTTTCGCAAAAATATGTTCGATTTTTCAAAACATGATTCGCTACTTGAATGAGTTTAACGGGCAATTTGGATATTGTAATTTCCAGGGGCATAATGCGATTTGGTCAGCCAAAGCACTTAAAGAAGTTGGACCTTGGCTGGAAATGCATCGTGGAGAGACCATGGTGATTGAGGATGTCGCCGCAGCTTTTCGTTGTTATGCAAGTGGGTTTTATAGTAAGTCCGTTTTCATTGATTCTGGTGAATGGGTGCCTATGTCCCTGAAAGAATTTGAATCCATGTGGATGCGTTGGTCATACGGTGGCATGCAAATCTTCAGTAAATATATGTTTAAGATATGTAAATCGAGAAGTGTCGGGCTGAAAGTAAAATTAGACATGTTATATTTGATATTCAAAATGGCGGCATCGGTATTTCCGATTCTGTCTTTGTTTTGTGTCATCTTTCCTCAAAGTTCACCTTTATTAATTACATTAATATTATTAACCTTGTTACCCTCTATTGTGATAATGGTGTCTCATGCCATTAATATTGGGCTTGGATATACCAGATTTACTTTCAAGGCAATCCTCGATTTATATTTAGCCTTTTTTGTTTTATCTACATTCGTATTATGGTGTTCTATAAAAGCAGAAATGAATTATTACCTACGTAAAAAACAAGGTTGGAAGCCAACAGGGAAGTCACGAAGTGAATCAGATTCCTGGTGGACAGTTATCAAACAAAATTACGGTAAGATTATATTCTCACTCATTGGCTTAGGCTTTTTTAGCCATACGCTGCTTGTCATATCAGACTGGGGAAATACCTGGGTATATATCGTTTATATGACTCCAAGTGCGTTATTCTTTTTTAATACGCTACTGGCTGTTATTCTTTTTGGGAAATCAGGGAAGGTTGATCACAAAATAAATGTTGCAGACTTTGACATCCTGTCTCTTATACACATCTCCGAGCCCACGAGACAGGCAGAAATCTC
>CAJXRW010000288.1 GCA_913060525.1 uncultured Gammaproteobacteria bacterium | reverse complement strand
CTACACAGAGTAGATCGTCGGCAGCGTCAGATGTGTATAAGAGACAGGCGCAAAGGGATACCTATGGCAGCTAAAGCTTTTGAACAATTAAGCGATAACTTCCATTTAATGATATTTGGCTCAAAGTACACTAAATCGTTACCTCCTAATGCACATCACTATGGGGAAGTAAATAACTTACAGGAATACTTTGCAGCTGCAGATTGCACCTTAGTGCCATCGATATATGAACCCTTTGGTCTAGTTATAATTGAATCACTTCAATGTGGCACGCCTGTAATTATTTCCAAAGAAGTTGGTGCTCAGGCTTTAGTCGCAAAATCAGAAGGAATTATCCTTGAAGAGCGATCTCCTGATGCTATTAAGAATGCTATTTTAGAAATGAACACAAAGCCATATATCATCGAACCCAGCTTTATCAAAAGGAATAATCTTACTTGGTCAGATCATACTGATAAGATTGAAGCACTTTTATTAAAAAATTAAATATCCCAATACCTTTACACCAAAGTAAAATGCTTACGAGATAAATCCTTGCCAAGAATTTTTTCTAATTTCATTTTTTTATGTTGTCGCTTATCTCTCTTTGTTAATTGATAGCCAGGATCAGCCTGGTAAATTTTATCCGCATCAGGAAAAAAGCCCTGGATAACCTGTGGATGTACCCCTTGAAATTCACGGAATATAGATGAGTCTATATCTTTATATTTTGGATCAACCCCTTTTTCGTCACCCCAACAACTGGCCACTTGGTCTAATTTTTCCGTCATCGCAGATTCTGGACGAACCCAGCCATAATGATACATATAAGCATCCAATACCTTTGCCTTTGGATAACGTGCTTTACGATTAGACTGTTTTTCATCCAACACTAACCAATACAAGCCATCAGGTGCGTAACTTCTAGCGCTTGCTTTAATAATCCTTGGCGCTTGCTTATACCATGCGGGTGAGCTTAAATACGTTTTTATATTCCCGTAAAAATGATAATAGTTAAAAACTAATGCTTCAACATCAGTATTATCTTTGTGGGTCAACATCATTTCTTTTATATGGTCAAGAGCAGCCTCATGGACAATTTCATCACCTTCTAGATAAAACAACCACTCACCAGTACAAGCAAATTGGGCTATCATTTTCTGCTGGCCATAGGTATAACCCTTAGCCTTCATATTTGGATTCCACTCTGTATGGATAATTTTGATTTTTGGATCATTCAAATTGAGCAACAACTGCTCAGTATTATCTTTAGATTTCCCTAACGCAATCACAAATTCATCACAAATAGGGAGAATAGACTTAATTGATTGCAAGAATGGAAAACAAAGCTCTTCAGCGTTTCTTAAAAATGTAAATCCACTAACTTTCATTATGGTATCCCTATATATTATATTTAATGTATTCAACTGTATATTTTGCACTGTGAAATGACTTTAATTTAGCAGACGCTAGCTCAGCTCTCTCAACAAAACCTTGATAATCTTCCATGACTATAGAAACTGCTGAGGCAATAGACTGAGGATCATTATGCTTAATCACCACGCCAACGCCATGTTTCTCCACGACATCCGACATCCAGGTATTTGCCATGGTAACAACAGGAACATGCGCTGCTATGGCATCTAAAACAATCCCACTAACACTGTCAGCATATTTTTTACCTGCATACACTGCAAAACAAATCGTATTTGGAAAGGCACTCCAGTAGTCCTCTTGACTTAATGTATTCTCTAAAACATGAACAACACCAGCATCAAATGACTTAAGCTTATCAACAGAAACTCGAATATTCTCATCATACTTATCACTATGAGGTTTTGAGCATTGTACAGTAAATTGATAGTCTAATTTTTTCTGTATTGAGTATTCTATAAAATCAATAACTTGTATAAAACCTTTATCTTCTCTTGCCGCACCTATATATAATAAATGTGGTTTTTTAATTTCATTAACATGCCACTCGGTAATTGTATCATTAGAACCATATACAGGATAAGGAACCATTTTAACTTTTTTAAACCCTGCATCAATAAATATCTGAGCCAAGCGATCCGTTGAAGTCATAATATGCCAACCTGGATGTCTTGAGCTTAACACCTTAACTAAATCCAGCTTTTTTTGTCTTCTGGTAAACTGATGGAAATGTAAAAATAATTGCCCACTATATGATTTTTTAAATCTTAGCAGTAAGTCTAAAACTTTCATTTCAAAACTACTTGCTATTGGGATAAAGATATTTTCATTCCCTCTAATCAACTTATAAAATAATTTTATTTGCTGAAGCTTTCTATGATTTTTAACAAAGAATGGGTGCAAGCTTTCATTTTGAAACAATGAACTTCCCTGCCTTCCAAGCCATAATTCAATTAAAACACCCTGTTTTTTCGCTTCCGCTAAAATGCTACTAGCATAGGTATAACAATGCCCTGTCTGATCCTGAAGGGTTGGCTCAATCATATTAAACCGTTTCATGCGCTACCCTTATTTTGTTGGCTTAAATGAATTTTCAAGTATTTATAATACGTTCCTTCTTTGGCAGAAATTGCCAACATAATGCCTGCTTTACCATCTAAAAAACCGAGCTTAAATATATATGAACGTATAAATGCCCATTGAGCCTTAAATAACACCTTAAGATATGAGACTTTTTTTGTTGGTTTATGATTTTTTACTGATGCCGTTGTATAGCTATTAATTTTATTCAACATAAGCTCAGCTGTAGGGAAGGCATAATGCCTAATAATACCTTTACAAAGCATCAACTCATTATCACCTGTTGCATAAAAAGATTCATGAACCGCATTATCTGAAAACTGTGCATATTTTCGTCTAATCAGTCTAACAGGACAATCATTACGCCAATCACCATACTTTATCCAGTGACCATATAACTGTGTAATTCTTCGAATTTTATAACTGTAATTTTTAGAGCCCTGCTTTATCAACATTTGTATTTCTGCCGCCAAGGCATCGGTAACGACCTCATCAGCATCTAACGATAGAACCCATTCACACGTAGCATAAGAAAGTGCTTTAGCTTTTTGCAACCCAAAACCTAGCCAATCCTGATGATATACTTTAGCGCTTAATGATTTGGCTAACTCAATTGTTCTATCAGAGCTACCAGAATCTACCACAATTATTTCATCTGCCCATCGAACAGAGTTTAAACATCTTTCGATATTTTGTTCTTCGTTTAGGGTAATTAAAATTACACTTATAGTTGACATTAAGATATCAATATAGGAGTCATATCATAAATGTATCGTAAATGGCTGTAAAATATAAGTAATTTAGATAGATTATCTTTTACCAAACAATTTCATTATCGTTCTTTGAAGAAAGTAGCTTTAGATAGTCTTCATGCGCTTGTTTTGAGCCTTCAGTTAGCTCAATAGCCCTTAACCCTGAAACATCAATCATATTAATTTCATCAATTCCATTAACATTTTTAAATTATGAGCTTGGGCGTGTTAAAAAGAACAAGTGGGGAAAAATTGAAGACCATTGTTCTGTGCTAGATACGTTGATGTTAGCGCGTAAAAAACACCCAGGACAACGTAATTCCCTGGATGCACTTTGTAAAAGATATGAGGTGTCAAATGCGCATAGGGATTTACACGGAGCTTTACTAGATAGTGACTGTCTCTTATACACATCTCCGAGCCCA